>CALGGD010000001.1 GCA_937916185.1 uncultured Oxalobacter sp.
GAGGAATACCCCAAAAAGTATCTGGGAAAACCTTGAGGCAGACGGTCAGGTTGTCATCACCAACAATGGCAAACCTGCCGCCTTGATGATCAATATCGCTGACGGCAGTTTTGAGGAAACTGTCAAGGCTGTCCGTCAAGCAAAAGCAATGATTGCCTTCAATGCCATGCGGGCAAGAGCGGCATCGAAGGCAATCATTGCTTTTGCGGATTCTTTCTGAATATCAAGAAGTCCTTAGCCGTCCGAAATTCCGGTTCTCTCCAGCAGAAACCAATGCCTTGCTGGATTGGATCAGAACTTCTGGGAATTCTGTCATTGCCCTTCCTGTAGAAAATGTATTCAGCGATGAATCTGATAAGAAATTCTATGAAGTAGCAAGAACCTGCAATGCTACGCTGGTTACAGGGAATCTAAAGCATTACCCAAAAGACCATTTGGTCTGTGATGTCCAGACATTCCTTGCACGGTACCGAATCGAATGAATTTGGGATAACTGGCTTACTGGCAAGAAATCAGGACGGGTACCGGCTTTATCAGGCAGGCACCAGTCCAGAGGCATCCGGCACTGACAGGCCTTCTGATAGGGTGGCATTGCCGGAACGGTTCTGCCAAAGGCCGATATGACCATAATCTTGATGTACCACCGTCAAGCAAATCAATCCGCCCAAAGTGCAGAATACGGCACTGCATAACATCCCTTGCCAAAACTGGTCACGGTATTTCCTGCGTAAAGGACAATGCCGGTAAATGGATGCTTGGAGCGGTCTGCAAACCATTTCAGGTGTTTGGCATCATCACTGTTCAGGGATTCTGAACTTTTGACCTCAATCCCCAGCAACCGTCCCTGATCATCCTGGATCATGAAATCAATCTCCTGTCTGTTTCCATTGCGGAAATGCGAAATACGCCAGCCAGCACGAAGGGAGACCTCAGCGGCAATCTGGTTATAGACCCATGTCTCCACAAGTTTTCCTCCGATATCCGCCATGGCTTCCAGATTCGACAGCAGGTTGTCTGAAGAATGGATATTATGGAAATATGCCATCATGCCTGTATCGTTCATAAAGAGTTTGGGAACTTTACCGCCAACATCATAATCACTGTGCAACCATGCAGGAAGACTGTCAATCAGATACATGGCTTCCAGCGCTTTGAGATAGCTTGCAACTGTCTGCCGTGAAGCTTCAATCCGACTGCTGATTTCTGTGATATTAAGCAGTTTGCTGGAATAGATGGCGGTGTACCGCAACAGTTCCCTAAGTGCTCCGAGCCTGACCATATTCCAGTTCTGTGACAGGTCATGCTGTATCTGTGATTCAATATAGCTTTCAAAATAACGCCATCTCGCCTGGGGAGAAAGCTGCCTCACTAATGGATAGCCTCCTTTTATCGCCAGATCAAAGACTTCTTTTTTTGAACATCTGTCCAGCTGACCAAGGGACGGCAAAGTCCTTTCGAACATTTTTTTCAGGAAAACGGGCGGTTTTCCCCGCATCTCGGCTTCTGTCATTCCCCGTAAACGGATGAAAGCAGTACGACCTGCCAATGAATCTGTGGCCTGTGGCAGCCTGCGGTAATCGGCAGACCCTGTCATGACATACTGGGCTGGACGGTTGTCGGCATCCACCTTCATCTTGATGCGGCTGATCAGTTCCGGTGCTTTCTGAATCTCATCAATCACCAAGCATCCGGCAGCTACCCTGTTCAGGAAAAACACCGGGTCGGTTTTGGCCAATTGAAGGTAATCAGAATCATCCAGCGTCAGGTATTCAGCAGGAACTGGCATTTCATGACGCACCATTGAGGTTTTCCCACATTGCCGTGCTCCCACCACTACGGCAGTACGTTGAAAAGACAGTACATCCGCCAGCACCGTTGCCGCCCATCTTTTTATATAACCGCTCATATCTTGCCTGAATCTAATGAACCTCTGAATAATCTACTTTTCGAGCATATCTCTCCTAGGGAGTACTTGGCAAAATCAAGAGTTTTTCAGACCTTCCCTAATGTCCCTGTTCAGGAATTGTACAACAGATGATGCAGAATCTGTTAAGTTTAATATGTAAAATCTGTTAAGTCATTTATATATAATTTGTTAAGTAAATGACGTAGAAACTGTAAAATGACAACCTATTACGGTTTTTATCCATGATTATACTGACATCAAAAAACGGGGCGCATGACCCCGTTTTTCAATGATAGAGAAAACCTCAAGCCGGCACCAGTCCAGAGGCATCCGGCGCTGACAGGCCTTCTGATAGGGTGGCATTGCCGGAACGGTTCTGCCAAAGGTCGATATGGCGGTAAGTGCCCAGCCCTTTCGGTTCGCGGTGTGCAATGACAATGATGCTGCTTTGTGGCAGATGGGTCCTGATCAGGTTGTACAGTTTTTTCTCTGCCTCGATATCCAGCGAACTGGTGCCTTCATCCAGGAATATCCAGTCTGGCTTGGCATACAGGATGCGGGCAATCTGCAGCCGTTGCAGTTCCCCGCCTGACAGCCGGTAGTCATCGCCGATATCGGTGGCTTTCTTCAGCTGCTCTTGATGGCGCGACTCATCCAAGCCAACCAGCTGCAGGAGGTCATGGATGGTTGCCATATCCCCAGGCTGTTCAGGGTATGAGACACATTCCGCCAGGCTGCCCAATGGCAGGTAGGCTTTCTGCGGTGAAAAGACGATTTTCCCCTGTGGGACAGCCAGCTTGCCATTGCAGTATGGCCAGATGCCGGACAGTGCCTTCAGCAGCGTTGATTTACCGATACCGGACGGCCCGTCAATCCAGATGGTTTCTCCCGGTGCAATCGTCAGATTGTCAATGTGCAGCAGGGCCTTGCCGGAAGGATCGCTGACGGTCATATCCTGAATACGGTAACTGCCGTCTTCAGCTTCGGTTTTCTCGATGGGGGAAGGTCTTGTCGCAATCTCATCCATCTGCTGCTTGAAGTTCGCCAGACGGTTGGTGGTGGCGCCCAGTTCGACCAGTTCACGGTAAGAGAAGATGAACCATGACATCGTGGTGACCAGACGCATGAATGCCGATCCGAGCTGCATCAGGCCTCCCAACGCTACATGCCCTGCCAGATAGGCGGGAAACGCCAGGAAGGGCGGAATCCTCAGCACCGTCATATAGTAAGGACGGGTGAACAGTCCAAGAATGAATTCCCGGTTGATGCGGTGCCGCCAGTTTTCCAGAATCCGGCCATAGCGGTTGTCGATAATCCGGCGTTCTGCCTTTTCACCGTTTTCCAGTGCGACCGCTTCCTTGAATTCACGCAGTCTTGCCAAGGCGAAACGCATATCGGCTTCCCGATGCTGCTGGATGACATTCAGCCGCATCAACGGGAACCCCATCCAATGCGTCATGGCGCTCGAAATCAGTACATAGATTGGTGCAACGATAATCAGGTAATGCTCGATGTAATAGGTTGTACCGAACAGGGTGATTTCCAATGGAAACGCCGACAGTTTCCAGAGAATGAAAACATAGGTGGACAAACTGATGATGGCACTGATCAAATCCAGTGCCTTGCCTGTCAGACGATCCACAAAAATCCGGCAGTCTTCCGAGATACGCTGGTCAGGATTGTCCAGCGAAGAGGATTCATCGGTGTTCAGATGCCAGAACGCCTTGCCGGAAAACCAGTTGCCGAGAAATGAGTTGGTCAGCCCTGTCCGCCAGCGTATCTGCACGAGCTGACGGAGGTAAGTCGCCACCAGATACTGAAACGCATTGACAGCCGTGATGATGCCGAAGACGCCGATCTGCAACAGGGCACCACTGGCATCATATTTTTCCAAGGCACTGTAGAAATCCTTGTTCCACATGATCATCTTCATCGAAAGGTAGATTTCCAGCAGATTGAGTCCGAGGATGATGCAGCAGTAGAGGATCCCGACCTTGCCGCCTGGACTCTTGATGCAGATGGCGGCAAGCTGGCCGATGCGTTTCAGCGTGATTTTCATGATGCGCTTTTCTTGTTTTCCTGTTGTTCCTGAGCCTGTTTTTCCCGCTGTTCCTTGAGTTTTTTCAGCTTGTCTGCCATCAGACGGGGTTCCGGCATATCAATCCTGAAAACAGCATCGGCGAATTTCCTGTCAGAAACAATCGGCTGCCATGATGCCTGGTCAGAGGTCAACAACACGGCTGTGTCAGTGATGCCCAGATCAGCAAGCTGGTATGGTGTACCGAACCCATATTCCAGATGTCCCCTGCCGATGATGCCGATGACAATCGGTGGATCGGCTGGG
>CALGGD010000002.1 GCA_937916185.1 uncultured Oxalobacter sp.
CAAACAGAAGATCGCTGTGATCGAGAATGAGTTCGGCGAGGAAAACATCGACAGCAATATCCTGGTGCAGGACGATGCGGAAGAGATTGTCCAGATGAGCAACGGCTGTGTCTGCTGCACGGTGCGGGGTGACCTGGTTTCGGCACTGAACAGCCTGGTTACCAAGAAAGACAAAGGGGAAATCGCCTTTGACCGCGTCATCATTGCGACGACGGGGCTGGACAAGGTGCTGATTTCGAAAGTTGACATTGCCGACCCTGCCGCAGTCGATGAACTGGCGGACCGCGTCCGTGGCATGAATGCCCATGCCACCATCCATAAGGTGGATTTCGGCAAGGTGGATATCAAGGAAGTCCTGGACCTGCAGGGGTTCAACCTGAATTCGAACCTGGATATCGACCATGAGGATGAGCATGACCACGATTGCTGCTGTGGGCATCACCATCACGGCCATGACCATGACGGGGAATGCACCTGTGGATGTGGACACCATCACCATGAACATGAGCATGGCGGTGAATGCACATGCGGCTGTGGGCACCACCATCACCACCATCACCATCTGGATGATATTGTGTCATTTGTGTTCCGCAGTTTCCGGCCTTTCGACACTGAGAAACTCAACCTGTTCTTTGACGAGATGATCGGCCGGTTCGGGACGGACATGCTGCGGTACAAAGGTGTCTTGAATGTCAAGGGAACTGACCACAAGGTGGTTTTCCAAGGGGTCCAGCAGTTGATGGGCTCTGACCTGGTTGAGAAATGGGAAGACGGTCCCCGTGAAAGCAAACTGGTCTTCATCGGCAAGAAACTGCCGAAGGATATTTTCCTGCAAGGATTGGACCTCTGCCTGACAGACTGAGCACCCCTTCTCCAAGCTGGCAGCCGGAAGCACCACAGGGGTTTCCGGCTTTCTTTTTCGGGATAATCCCCCCTACTTCAGGCAGATGTGGCTTGAATACGGTATCTGACATGTCAACTTTATGTGTCATCCGCCAGAAAGTCTGATAAAATTCAGCCTCTAGATTTTGCCGTCTGTTTATTGTTTAGGGTTCTGTATGCCGTTCAACGGCATCTTGACGACGGCATTGAAACGGGAAGACGTTCAGCCTGTTGTTAAGTTTTTGAAAACCGATGAATCATGAAGAAAGCAACAACTAAAACGAAAAAAGCACCTGCTCTTCTGACGGAAGAACAGATCCTGAAGATGGGCGATGACGATTATATGAATCAGGCACAGCTTGATTTCTTCAAGGCGCGTCTGCTGAAAATGGAACAGGACCTGCTCCGCAATGCTGGACAGACGACCGAGAACCTGCGGGAAACCACGTTGGTGCCTGATCCGGCTGACCGTGCAACGATTGAGGAAGAGCATGCGTTGGAACTGCGCACCCGTGACCGTGAACGCAAGCTGCTGAAGAAGGTGAAGGCTTCCATCGCCAGTATCGATGCCGGTGAATATGGCTGGTGCGTTGAAACCGGCGAACCGATCGGTGTCGCCCGTCTGCTTGCCCGTCCAACCGCGACACTGTCCCTGGAAGCCCAGCAGCGCCGCGAGCTGAAACAGAAGCTGTACAACGACTGACCCCCCTGTTTCCAGCAGTCCCACATCACTGAAAGCGGAGAACAGGCTCCGCTTTCTGCTTTTCAGGACCGGCCCTGTCCGGTCTGCCTGCCCATAGCAGGGTTTCATTTCCTGACGATAAACCCATCGATGCCTCTGTCCAGCATTTCCTGACGGGCAAGGGCGGCTTCTTCTTTCGTTGAGAAGGGGCCCGCCATGAGTTTGTACAGTCCATTGTGCGGAACGGTCCTGATGGCGGGATAGCTTCTGGACCATGACCTGCTGTAACGGCTCAGATGGTTCCTGGCATTGCCGATGTCCTGATAGGCGCCAAACTGCACGTAATAGCCGCTGGAAACGGCGGCGGCTGTAACCGCTGGTGTGCCTGTCCGGGTATTGGCGGAAGCCGTGCCCCTGCTTTTCCCTATCCTGAAGGCGGAAATCGGCTTTGTCGCGGCTGTGCCGGTATAGGGCGTGGCTGATCCGTTCCGGATCCGTTCAATTTCATCCGGCAGCAGCAGTTCAACTTCGACCCGTCCACTGCCTTTGTTGACGTAACCCAGCTTATAGGCGGCTGTGTAGGTCAGGTCGATGAGGCGGCCACTCAGGAAAGGGCCCCTGTCATTGACCCTGACGATGACCTGTTTCCCGTT
>CALGGD010000003.1 GCA_937916185.1 uncultured Oxalobacter sp.
CAGGCCAGAGCCTGGTAAGAGCCCGACCAGAGCCTGGTCAGAGTCCGACCAGAGCCAGGCACCAGAGCCAGGCCAGAGCCTGTTCCATCAGCAGTGACAGTGTGATGGCTTTCAGCATATTGTTCACGGCTGTCCTGACATCCTCATCATTGGCATCGGGTTGGGCAATCAGGTTGGTGAACTGTGCATGAGACTTGCCGACACAATCCCGGGTTGCCCGTCCAATGATCTGAACAACCTCTGTCAGGGAATTGCGGTAGCCGATGGTCAGGACATGCTCGCACCAAGGCCAGTCAAAGCCTTCCTTCGCCATACCCAGCGCAATGATGATATCCACCATGGCTTTCTGCTTTTCCAAGTCTGGTTCCTGATTGATGGAACGCAGATAAGACAGGACGGTTTCCCGGTTCCGGTCATCCGTCACCAGGTCAGCGACCCGGATGATTTTCTTAGCCCCTTTCAGCTCGACATTGAAAATATGGTGTTCATCGGCACTGACCAAGGTGCCCAGCACATCGATGATGGCATCAACCTCGCTGAGCTTGTTGCCGGTACTTTCAACCGACATCACATGGGGGATATGGATGATGGTCTTCTTCGTCGGGTCGAGCACCTCAGCCAAC
This sequence comes from uncultured Oxalobacter sp., assembly GCA_937916185.1. Taxonomy (GTDB): domain Bacteria; phylum Pseudomonadota; class Gammaproteobacteria; order Burkholderiales; family Burkholderiaceae_D; genus Oxalobacter. Next base: position 624 of record CALGGD010000003.1, read on the forward strand.
GCATCCAGATACCTGCCATGGTAGAAGTGATAACCAATACCCAGCGACTTCAGGTATTTATAACCATTCAGCTGTTCATAATAGGTATAGGCAACCGTCTCAAACTGCGATTCCGCCTTCTGTGACAGGATCGGCATCGCATCCCCCCGGAAATACGAGCCGGTCATCGCCACAATATGCGCGGAAGTCTGTTCCATCAGCAGATCAATCCATTTGCCGAGTTCATTGCCTTCTTCCGCAGAGACATGATGGAACTCATCCACCGCAACCAACACCTTATCCAGCAGGTCCAGTTGGTTCTGCTCGAACAGCCGTTGGCAGGCAAAGCGGAAAGTCGCATGGGTGCAGACCAAGAACTCTGGCGCAGGATCCGTCAAGAACCCGATGACCCTGTCAACCTTGCCAGCATTGCCCGGTGTACAGAGGTTGTATTCAGGCTCAACATGCCAGTCAGCAAAGAACCCATATTGGGAAAGAGCCGTATCATTGAACGAACCACCGATGCTCATTTCCGGCACGGCGACAATGGCTTTCTTCAATCCCTGATGACGCACCTTGTCCAATGCCAGGAACATCAATGCCCGGGATTTACCGGAGGCAGGCGGCGCTTTCAGCAACAGGTACTGGGCATTGCGTTTCTCATAGGCACGCGCCTGCATCTCACGCATACCCATACTGTCTGCTTTGATGGAAGCACCATTCTGCGCATAGTGGACGGTAATCAGGTCAGTCATGGCTTAATCCTCATCTAGATCAATCTGCTGGGCATCCCCCCCAATCAACTGCTGGTAACGTTTCAGCAGCAGCCGCAGACGCTGTTCATCACTGTCAAACGGACGGGAACGGTAAAGCCGGTCAACCGCCAGGTCCAGGGCAGAGTGGGCTTCACGCAGTTCCGCTGGCATCTTATCCGGGTCATACAGGTCTGCCAGTGTCATATCGTCATACATATCCCTGGCATCCAGCACCTGCTGGGCAAGGTCTGTTATCTGGGCTTTCTGACGGTCAGTGACATCCGGCCAGTAGAAGGTGTTGTAGCAGAGGTCACGGGAGTAGCGGTAATCACTCTTCAATCGACCGCAGACTGTCCGCATCCAGACCATATGCATCCGGGAGGTCAGGATACCAAAGTCGTAAAGGGTGGCGTTTGCCAGTAAAAACGCTGAATCGCCAATAATAGTATATTTATCAACAAACCCCATCGGAATATATTCTCTATTTTCTGAACTATGCCTTGGAATAACAATTGCAGGTACTCCTTCAGGCTGAGTAATCTGGCAAAAAAGATGGGGAATCTTTGCAAATTCTCTTGTCGCTTTTGCATCGCTGGCAAGTCTTTTCTCTTTAACCTTTGCAAGCCGCTCTGCCACTCTTGGTAATGTCAAAATGGTTTCTGGTGCTCCTTTCAACCACAGACACCACCTATCCAAACCGCGAAGCAATTCTTTAGAACCAACCAACCTCTTGACATAAGGAATGGCATCAGGTTCTGATTTAATGAACTCTTCGTATTCATCAGCTTCGATAATCAGGTTTCCGCCATCTCTTGGCATATTTCCAAAATTGATTGGCAACCTGGCAGACATTGCCTGTGATGCACTTCTAACTATGACATCGCTTCCATCACTTAGATAAGCATTGATATTTCCCACAACATGCATCTCAGGCGCAGAATTGACAGTTGCATAACGATAAAGCCGTTTTTTCTGATGTGCTATCATCGAAAAACCGATAATCACACAATAAACTGCTGCCTTATTGCTTGCCTCATTGTTCCATCTGAATGTCTGGTGGGCAAAATTGATAATGCATCCTCTGTCAAATAAATCTCCCCATAAGACACCAACATGTTCTCCTTGGCAAACTGAATTGGTTGAGACAAACGCTGCCGAAATATCTGATTTTTCCTGCATCAGCATACTGGATAGTGCATACCATGCTGACACGTAATCCAGCTGTCCTGCCTTGGTATTCTCTGAGAAGATTTCTCTAATTTCGTTTTTTTGCTCCTCTGACATAAGCCGAGAACCTACAAACGGCGGATTCCCAAAGATGAAGTTCAGGTTCTTGGGTTTAACCACGGTTTTCCAATCGGTGGTCAATGCATTGGCACAGACAATCCTAGCTGCATTTTTCAGGGGCAACGTCGGGATATGCTGACCGAACTGCTTACCCATTTCGACATTCATCAGGTGTTCCATCAGGCAGAGGGAAACCCGGGCGATATCAGCCGGTAATTCCAGTATCTCGATGCCATAGAACTGGTTGATGCTGACCCGTGTCAGCTGGTCGATATCCAGCCAGTCCCCCTGCATCACACCATCATCCATCAACTGTTGGATGATTTTCATTTCCAGCAGACGCAGTTCCCGGTAAGCCACCACAAGGAAATTGCCACTGCCACAGGCAGGGTCCAAAAAGCCCAAGGAAGCAATCTTGTCCCAATAGGCTTTCAGCCGTTGGATGCGGGTGTTCCTATCCTTCAGGTCAATGATGGCATCCAGCTCTGCTTTCAGGTCATCGACAAACAGCGGATCAATGACTTTATGGATATTAATCTCGCTGGTGAAGTGTGCCCCCATTTCCCGACGTTCTACTGGATCCATAACGGTCTGGAACATCGCTCCGAAAATGACCGGCGAGATTTCCGACCAGACCTGCTGGCCGCATTCAATCAGCATCCGGCGCGCCTTGGCATTGAATTTCGGCACTGGCAGTGCTTCCCTGAACAGGTTCCCGTCAACATAGGGGAACGACTGCATACTGGCATCAAAAGTTTTCCGCCCATCACTGTCTTTTGGCAGGTCCAGCACCGTGAAGAGCCTACTGAAGAAATCATCGACATCCGAACCATCTGCCTGGGTCTGGGCGGTGACCGCTTTGGTCATCTGGTCTGGTGTCGGGAAAAGTCCCGTATCGTCTGCGAAGAAACAGAAGATCAACCGCATCAGGAAAATATTGAATGCGTGCTCCGGCAGGTCACGGTTGGCATCCAGTCCTTTGAGGATTTCATACAGCCTGCCCATTTTTTCGCAGGCTTTCAGGTCTGCCGGATGGGCGGTGTAGGCAAGCGGTTTCTCGTACTGCCCGGTCAAAGGCAGGAAGAAGGTATAGTTTTCCAGCAATTCATCCAATGCGCAGAACAGCACATCATCAACCTTCTTGTCCCAAGCAGCCAGGTTGATGCCATCGCTGACCATCAGGAAACGGATACGGCCTGATTCAACAACCGGCAACTGTTTCAGCGATTCGAGTTCAGCCGCTAAATCCATGCCCTGAAGAACCGGGTGGTAGTAGATTTCTGAACGTAACGCCACATCACCCGCACGGACAGCGATATTTCTGCCTGCTGTCTTGCGCTTTCCTGCTTTGCCATCCGTTCCCTCAGCTTCCAGCTTCAGTCGGTTGATGGTGGTCTTGGATGCACCATACGCCAGCAGGAAGTCATAGATGAAACCGGTATCTCCCGGCACGGGCTTCTGAAGCAGTTTCTCAAGAGCCTGGATGATCTTTGCGTGGTTCAGGGCTGCCATGATGCTTTCAGTCTTGGGAAGGAAATTTGATTATGGCATTGATTGGGGGAAATTACGAGTTGGGGATATTGTATTCTTAAGGAAGGTCTGAACAACCGCTGAAATTGCGGTATCCAGACGCACTTTCTTCAATTTTTCCCT
>CALGGD010000004.1 GCA_937916185.1 uncultured Oxalobacter sp.
CTGCCGGGCGCCCCGTTGCCCCAGGTTGATTTCCCGACCATCCGTGTCCGTGCCCAGTTGCCCGGCGCCAGCCCTGAAACCATGGCGGCAACCGTTGCCACACCTCTTGAACGCACCTTGGGCAGGATTGCCGGCATCGATGAAATCACCTCCACCAGTACATTGGGACAGACAGAAATCACCCTGCAGTTTGACCTGTCGCGTGACATCAACGGCGCTGCACGGGATGTCCAGTCGGCCATCAATGCTGCCCGTGCCCTGCTGCCGACCATGCCCCGGAACCCGACCTACAGAAAACTGAATCCGGCTGATGCCCCGATCATGCTGCTTTCATTGACCTCCGATTCCCTGCCCTTCAGCCAGATGTATGATGCGGCAGACACCATCATTGCCCAGAAACTGATGCAGCTCGAAGGTGTCGGCGATGTGTTTGTCGGCGGGGGCTCACAGCCAGCCGTCCGCATTGACCTGAACCCCCAGCAGCTCGCCCGCTATGGCATCAACCTCGAACAGGCGCGTAACGCTATTTCTGCCATGAACGTGGACCGTCCCAAAGGTTCCGTCGGGAACGATGGAACCAAATGGCAGATCGAGGCCAATGACCAGGTCAAGACCGCACGCGACTACAAACCGATGATCATCCACCATGCCAGCGGTGCCGTCATCAGGCTGCAAGATGTCGCAGATGTCACCGATGGTGTCCAGAACATCTACAACAAAGGCGTCATCAACGGTAAACAGAGCATCGTCCTCATCATCTTCCGGGAACCTGGTGCCAATATCATTGAAACCGTAGAACGCATTTACAATGTGTTGCCCAAACTGAAAGCATCCGTCCAAGGTGATGTTGACCTTGGCGTTGTCATGGACCGTACCCCGACCATCCGGGCATCACTGGCCGATGTGGAGTTCACCCTGATGGTGTCCGTTGGCCTGGTCATCCTGGTTGTTTTCCTGTTCCTGCGGAATCTCCGTGCTACCTTCATTTCTGCAGTGACCGTACCGGTATCCCTGGTCGGGACGTTTACCGTCATGTACCTGGCAGGGTTTTCGCTGAACAACCTCTCCCTGATGGCAATGACCATTGCAACCGGTTTTGTGGTTGACGATACGATTGTCGTCCTGGAAAACATCATGCGCTATATTGAAGACGGCATGAAACCCATCGATGCCGCCATGAAAGGCGCCAAGGAAGTGGGATTCACCGTCATCTCCATCAGCCTTTCACTGATTGCCGTCTTCATTCCCATCCTGCTGATGGGCGGCATCATCGGCCGCCTGTTCAGGGAATTTGCGGTCACCCTCTCCATTACCATCCTGGTTTCCCTGTTCATCTCCCTGACCACAACCCCCATGCTCTGCGCCCTGCTGCTGAAGCAGAAAAAACAGCAGCCGAAGGGGACGATAGGCAGGATTTTTGACCGGAGCGAACATTTCTTTGCCTGGCTGCAAAGCGGTTATGAAAAGACATTGGGCTGGGCGATCAACCACAGGCGGCTGACCCTGATGATCCTGCTGGCAACCATCGCCTTCAACATCTTTCTGTACATCATCGTCCCGAAAGGCTTCTTCCCCCAGCAGGACACCGGCAGGATGTTCGGCGCCATCCGTGCAGACCAGAGCATCTCCTCCAAAGCCATGGAAAAGAAAATGAAAGACTTTGTTGGGAAGATTCAGCAAGACCCTGCTGTGGACAAGGTCGCCGGCTACACCAGCAACTCGCAGACCAATTCAGCGCATATGTTCCTGAGCCTGAAGCCCCTGTCTGAACGGGATGCCAGTTCCGACCAGGTCATCGCCCGCCTCCGCGCCAGACTCTCTTCTGAACCAGGGGCAACGATGTTCCTGCAATCTGTACAGGACATCCGTATGGGGGGGCGTCCAGCCAATGCCCAGTTCCAGTTCACACTGATGAGCGACGACCTTGAAGAACTGCGTGAATGGACACCCAAAGCCATGCAGGCAATGGCGAGACTGCCGATGATTGCCGACCTGAACACCGACCAGGAACTGCATGGACGGCAGACACTGCTGACATTCAACCGGGATCAGATGGCGCGTTTCGGCATCACCCAGAAAGATGTCGACAACGCACTGTACAACGCCTTTGGCCAGCGTCAGATATCCAATATCTATAATGACCTGAACCAGTACAAAGTTGTGCTGGAAATCGGGTTGCAGCATCTGGAAAACCCCGAATCCCTGAACAACCTTTATATCCAGACCCGGGATGGTCCGACACCGCTTTCATCCATCGCCTCATGGGAGCCCGTGAACACATCACTGACCGTCAACCACCAAGGACAGTTCGCCGCCTCAACCCTGTCATTCAACCTGCTGCCAGGTCATTCACTCTCTGAAGCCACTGCTGCCATCGAACAGACCCTGTCTGACATCGGGATGCCGAAATCCGTCATCGGCAGTTTCCAAGGTACCGCGAAAACCTTCAAGGAATCGCTCTCCAACCAGCCACTGCTGATTGCCCTGGCCTTGGTTGCAGTCTATATCGTTTTGGGGATACTTTACGAAAGTTTCATCCACCCCATCACCATCATCTCGACACTGCCTTCAGCCGGTGTCGGTGCCCTGTTGGCACTGCTGCTTGCCCGGACTGAATTTTCCATCATCGCCCTGATCGGTGTGCTCCTGCTGATCGGCATCGTCAAAAAGAATGCCATCATGATGATTGACTTCGCCGTTGTCGCTGAACGGGAAGATGGGCTTTCCCCTGAAGAAGCCATCTATCAGGCTTGCTCGCTCCGTTTCCGCCCCATTATGATGACGACAGCGGCAGCTTTGTTCGGGGCTCTTCCGCTTGCATTAGGGCATGGTGATGGCGCTGAACTGCGTATTCCGTTGGGCATCTCGATTGTCGGTGGCCTGATACTCAGCCAACTCCTGACGCTGTACACCACCCCGATTGTCTATCTGTATATGAACCGCTTCCACAAAAAGAAACTGAAAAAGGCCGAAGAACTTTCTAA
>CALGGD010000005.1 GCA_937916185.1 uncultured Oxalobacter sp.
ATTTCGGCTTCTGTTGCATGCAGCTGGGCTTCTGGATGGGAAATGGTGTAATAGAGGTTCAATGTGCCGTTGTTGGCTTCTGCCTTGGTCAGGGTGGTGATGGAATCCAGCTGCTGCGGCACGTTTTTGCCCAGTTCTTTGGCTGCCATTTCAACGACTTTTTCTTTGCTTGGCTTTCCGCAACCGACCAGCATGCCGGCACACAGGGCGATGGCGGTGAAACAGACCCATTTTGAACTTTTCATCGTAGTTTCCTTTCTTGTCGTTTTCCTATCAGAGGGCATGAGGGATTCTAGATACGATAACATAGCCATGGCTTGGCTGGATAGGTGTGGGGATGATGCATTGACGGTCTGAACCCAAAAAATCCCCGCCGTTGCAGACGGGGAAATTTAAGTTGGCGATGCGCGGTGCGCACAAAGTAGATCTCTACTGTAAGACCTTCCAAAATGTGCATTCAGCACGTGTAGATTATACCATACAGTCAGGTTTTGGAAGGAATCTGTTCGGTTGTGCTACAGGATTTAAAAAGCCGGGGCATTCCCCCGGCTTTTGTTAATCTGGTGAGGAATCAGGCAAGTTTTCCTGAGCATGCCTGTTCAGTGAAGTAGCGGCGTTCGCGGGCTTCAGACTGTTTGCCGTCATTCCATTGGGAAATCGGGCGGTGGTATCCCATGACGCGGGTCCAGACTTCACATTTTGTCCGTTTTTCCTGTGGCAGGTCCTTGACTTCCATTAGCTTATCCTTTCAGGTTTGAGGGTAATCGGTGTTAATGCCCCATTATTGTAAGGTATTCCTAAAAATCTTGCAGGGAACCCCCTCAATTTTTCGGTTTCGGGATAAAAACAACAGGAAAGCCGCCATTGGCGGCTATGCTTGATGTTCTGGAGCGGGCGAAGGGAATTGAACCCTCGTCTTAAGCTTGGGAAGCTTCTGCTCTACCATTGAGCTACGCCCGCACGGGAACGGCTATTATATGCTTTTGGCAGATGGAATGCCAGACTGATCAATAACCGGATTTTTCGAGGTAAGCGTCCAAGAAATCACCGGCATTGTAGAAATCGGTCCATGCCTTGACGGCTTTCGCTTCTTCTTCACGGACACCAACCCGGGTCTTGAGCTCTTTCTCAATGAGGTCCGACCTATGGGGCGTGGTCTTCTCAACCGGTATCTGGTTGGCGGGATTATCGCCAGCTTCATACCAGTCGAGCCAGGTCTTGACTGCAAGGGCTTCTTCTTCACGGACACCAACCCGGGTCTTGATTTCACGTGCCTGGACATCTGGACGGGGTGTTGCCGGTTCAGTGGTTGGCAGCTGCTGAGCCTGTTCAGAATCGCCAGCTTCATACCAGTCAAGCCATGCCTTGAGTGCCAGGGCTTCTTCCTCACGGACACCCAGCCGGGTCTTGATTTCCTTGGCCTGGGTCTGTTCTTTCTTGATTTCTTCTTCAGACTTGAAGCGGACAGGCGCAGTGGTATGGCTCTGGTCGTCAGAATCAAACCATTTCTGCCAGCTCTGGGAAGATTCAGTGTTTTCCGGCTGGGGTTTCTGCTGGGTATGTTCATACCCTGACTTGTTCAGGTACAAGTCAACGATATTGCCTTTGCGGTAGGAATCAGACCATTCTTTGAACGTGTCTACATCTTCAGCTGAACCTGATGTTTTCTCTGCGAGGTCTTCCTGCCTTTTCAGCTCGTCGCCAGCTCCCATTTCCTGCTCCCCTACTCAGTCTAGTTCGCATAGCCTGACCAATCAGGATGCCCTTGTCCTCATCCTCGCAGTCAGCTGACTATGCTTATCCATAATATTAGCTTATTTTTGTTTAAAAAGGCGAAACGTTGATGGAATTTGAAAGGAATTCCAGGATTTTCCGGGGATGGTTCAGCCAAGGTCTGCTGTTTGGCGGAATATGGCAAAAATGACCTGTCAGAATCCTGGCAATTCGGTACAATATCGCACGTTGCCCACCGGGCTTTCAAGGCACTGATGCAATGTTTGAGAGGAAATTATGACGGATCCTGCCAAGCGTGATGAAAAATCTGTCTCCATGGACTTTATGGAAAAACTGGGGTTTGAACTGCCAGATGAGGTCTGCAGCTTTTATCTGGATGGTCAGGATATCGTTTTCAACCTTCAGGTGTTTGAAGAGGTCAGCGACTGCAATTTCAAGGTTTCTTATGAGGAAGAACGCTTCCCCCTCTCTGAAGAACAGCAGGCACTGCTGAAAGATTCAGGTTATACGGATCCTGCCGGTTACCTGATTGAACCTTGAACCATGGACTTGACTGCCTCTATTGATTACGGGATAAAACATTAAGGGATTGATAAATGAGTACCGATGATATTGCCGCCGCATTTAAGGATTTCGAGGATAAATACAATCTGCCCCCTGTTTTCCAGATGTCAGACGGGAAGACACTGAGTGCTTTCATCATCACAAAGAAAGGCGAATCTTTTTTCATCAGTTTTGAAACCAGTGAAGCTGAGATTGTTGAAGCAGCGAAATTTGTCAGCGAGGAACGTGCTGCTGAAGCCGAACAGGATATCCGCCAGCTGAAATCTTTCTGCTCAGCACCAACCCTGAGGACGCCTGCTCCGGCAACCCTCCAGTAATACCTGCATCCTGCCCTGCGGTATGCTTTGATATCCAATGGATATCTCAGGAATATTCT
>CALGGD010000006.1 GCA_937916185.1 uncultured Oxalobacter sp.
GACCCAGGTGCCGTCTGGACGGGGCTGGTACTGATATTTCTCAAGTGCCGCAGCCACCTGCTCCCTGGTCCATGGTTGCCCGTTCGGCTGGATGCTGAGCCAGACCTTCGCATCATGGTTTGAGACAAATTCATGCAGCTGCCGTGCCTGATCAATCACTTTCTCCATATCCGGGACATCCATTTCGGCATCGATGTCAGCCGTCAGATGGTTCAGTTGGGCAATCAGGCTCGAGAATTCGATGTCTGTCAGCGCACCGTGACGGTTCGCCAGCAGGACACAGACCCTGAACTGGCTGTAGGCATGGGATGGGCGGATGGCATGCCAGTTCTTCTGACCGTTCTCATCATCGGTCAGGCCGACAAAACGCACGGGCATCTTGCCGGCATATTGCCAAGACTGGAGCAAAGGCAGGATTTTTTCCGCAGGCACTTCCGCTTCCGGGGTGATGGTGATGGCACATTCAATGATGTCATCGACCGGGAACTCCCGCATTCCCGAGACAAGGGATTCCGCCACCGCCGCCTTTTCCGACTCTTCCATCTGGGCAATGACTGTATCGACCGTCTCTCCGGGTTCAGCCACCTCTCCTGAGCCGTTTTCCGATGCGGTTTCCGCTTTCTCTGCGGCTTCCTCAGCCAGACGGCGGGCAATCTCCGCCTTGTGCAGGCGGCTGGCACGGATCCGGTTATAGATGATGATGAACAATATCAGGATGGATCCTCCTGCAATGAGGATCAGCTGTAAATCTGTCAGACCTTTCATGCGGTTACCCCTTTTCTACGAATTCCCCTGCATGGCTGAGATCGACACTGACAATGCGGGAAACGCCTTTTTCCTGCATGGTCACGCCAATGAGCTCTTCTGCCATCTCCATGGCAATCTGGTTATGTGAGATGAACAGGAACTGGGTCTGTCCCGACATTTTCGTCACCAGACTGCTGAACCGTGCCGTATTGGCATCATCCAATGGTGCATCCACTTCGTCAAGCAGGCAGAACGGCGCTGGATTCAACTGGAACAGTGAGAAGACCAATGCCAATGCCGTCAACGCTTTTTCGCCCCCGGAAAGCAGATGTATTGTCGCATTTTTTTTGCCGGGTGGCTGTGCCATGATCTGGATGCCTGCATCCAGAATCTCATCACCGCTCATAATCAGCTGGGACTTGCCGCCACCAAACAGGACCGGGAACAGTTCGTCAAGGGACTGGTTGACCTTGTCAAAAGTATTCCTCAACTGCTGCCGGGTTTCCCTGTCGATGCGTTTGATGGCATCTTCCAGTGTCGTGATGGCATCTGTCAGGTCTTGATGCTGCTCCTGCAGGTACTGCCGGCGTTCCCGCCCTTCCTTGAGTTCCTGGGCGGCAGCCAGGTTGACAGGCCCCAATGCATTGATTTCAGCAGTCAGCCTTGTGATTTCCGCCTGAAGGGATGATGGTTTGGCGTTTGCAGGCATGAGGGGCATCAGGTCCGCCTCAACAACCCCGGCTTCCCGCAGTTTCTGGGCCTGCTGCCCAGCATTCAACCGGGCTTCCTGTTCCTTGAGCTGCAATGCCACGATACGATCCTGCTGCGGCTGCACCTGCTGTTCTTCCATGACTGTCCGCAACTGCTGGGCGGCATCATCCAGGGCATTGCGTCTGTCTGCCAGCAGCTGTTCCTGATCCAGCCGTTTATCGAGCAATGACTGGAGCCGGTTTTCCTGGATACTGTTTTCCAGGTTCTCCAGTTCCTTGCGGTTGACAGCAATCCCCTCATCCGCCCGCTGGGCCTGTACGGCTGCCATTTTGGCCTGACGGTCTATCTCTTCCATCCGAAGCCGCAATGTCTGCTGGGCGAAAACCGCCTGCTGCACCTGTTTCTCGATTTCATGGCAGGTTTCACGGGCGCGCATCAGTTTCTCTTCTGCTGCGGCAACTGTCTCATGGAAAGCATCTTCTTTCTCCTGTTTTTCAACCAGCTGCTGGTCCAGTTCTTCCAACAGCTGCTCCTGTACAGCAATTTCCGCCTGTTTTTCCTGACTGTCCTCATCCAACGCACTGAGCATCTGCATAATCTGTTCCTGCTGCATCGCATAATGGCGCTGGTTTTCCTCTTCCTTGAGGATGGCAAAACGGAGCTCATTCAAGCGGCCTGTCAGCTGTCCGATATCCTGGTTTAGACGCTGTACCGCCATCTGCCGGTCATCCAGCTGGCGTTCTGCATCCTGGAGACTGGCTGTCGCCTGTTTCAGCTCATCCTCAAGCCTGCCGGCATCTGCTTCAAGACGGGCGATTTCCTGATAACGCGAAAAAAAGCCTTCGGCTTCCGACTCCATCGCATAGAGACGGACACTGTATCGATCGATCCGGTGCCCTTGTGGCACTACGAAACAGGCACCTGCAGGCAACTGATGGCGGTCCCTGACTGCTGTTGCCAGGTCAGGTGCGGTATAGATGCCTTGCAGCCAGTTGCGCAGGACAGGCATCAGGTAAGGAAGGCCTGTCTTTATCTTGGACAGCAGGATATCCAGTCCTTCAGCTTCTGTTGCCGTATCTTGACCGGCTTCCTGTACCTGTGGGACATGATGGAAACTGAGCCGGGCTGGCAATGTGCCACGGGCAAAGGCTTCCGTCCATTCCAGACGTGACAGTTCAATCGACTGCATCCTTTCCGCAAGGACAGCCTCGACGGCGGTTTCCCACACCGGTTCACTGGTGATATGCCGCCAGAAAGGCTGGAAACCCTCCAGCTGGTTCTCCTTGAGCCACTGATAGCGTCTGCCACGCTGACCGGTCTTCTCCGCTATCTGACGGAGTGCATTCAACCGGCTCTCATGCTGGATGATGGCTTCACGGCACTGATGGACACGGGTCGCCGCCTGATCCCTGGCGTCATGGAACCCGGAAAGCCCTTCTTCCAGACTCTCCAGTTGGTATTGCAGTTCCTGCAGCCGCTGTCCGGTTTCTTCACGTGCGGCTATCTGTTCCTGCAACAACGCACTGTCTGGCTCTTGAAGCCGATTACGCTGTCCAACCAGTTTTTCCCGTTTGAGACCGCTTTCTGTCAGGATATGCCTCAGGTTCCTGTGTGTATTGGCAGCAACGGCGATCTGGCGCTGTATCTGCTGGCAAGCTTCTTTCAGCAGCCGTTCTTCCTGCCGGTGCCGCACCAATATTTCTTCGTAATGCGGCAGCCCTTCCTGCTGTTCTGCCAAGCGCTCTTCCGCCATCTCCTGGACAGCCTGCTGTTCCGCCAGCTTTTCTTTGATGCTTTCCAGTTCCGCAGTGAAGTCCGGGACCTGTTTCGACCATTCTTCCTTCTGCGCCTCAAACGCGGTTATCTGGGACTCAAGGCGCTTGCGGGTCTCTGCAATGTAATCAATCTGGGCGGTCAGGCTGCCGATTTCCGCATTGATGCTGTACAGGCTGCCCTGCGCCTCATGCAGTGCCTTGTTGGCGTTTTCATGCTCGACACGGAGCTTTTCCAGTTCTGCATCACAGCGGGTGATTCCTGCACGGATACCCTCAAGTTCCGTCTTTGCCTTATCTGTCTGTTGGTTCAGGGAAACCTGTTCCTGTTCGCTATGCTGTTTCTGCAGAAGCCACAGGAACTGCTGCTGCCGGTCACGCTGTCCAGACAGGTCGCTGTAATGCGCCGCAAGCTCCGCCTGCTGCTGGAGCCGCTCAAGCTGCTGTTCCTGCTCGGCAAGGATATCAAGGACACGGTTGAGGTTTTCCTGTGAATCCGCAAGGCGGCGGGCGGTCTCTTTGCGGCGTTCTTTATATTTGGACACCCCTGCCGCCTCTTCCAGAAAAGTGCGGAGTTCATCCGGCCGGGCTTCAATGATACGGGAAATCATGCCCTGACCAATAATGGCATAAGCCCGTGGACCGAGGCCTGTTCCCAGGAAAATATCATGGATATCCCGGCGGCGGACGGTTGTCCCATTGATGGAATAGGTAGAACCGCCTTCACGGGTCAACACCCGGCGGACAGCCAGTTCGGTGTATTTTCCCCATTGCCCGCCAATCCGTCCATCGCTGTTGTCGAACACCAGCTCCACAGAAGCCCTGCCTGCCGGTTTCCTGGTCGTGGTTCCGTTGAAAATGACGTCTTTCATCGATTCGCCACGCAGTTCAGATGCACGGGATTCCCCGAGCACCCAGCGGACGGCATCCATGATATTGGATTTTCCACAGCCATTCGGACCGACAATCCCATTCAGCTTACCCTGGAAACGGATGGTTGTCGGATCAACGAACGACTTGAATCCTGACAGTTTGATGGACGTTAATTCCACACGGAAAAAAGAAGGTCAAAGGAAAATGTAATCATACCGCAGAAGCGGTTTACGGCTTACGCTTTTTCTCCCTTGCCATCAAAGGTCTGGGGCGGGGCATTTATGCCCGTCATCTGTTTTCTTTCCAGAATGGATGAGGAAAAACTGCTATCAACGCACGATGATTACGGTTTTTTACATTTTTTCATTTTTTCTGACGGTCGATTTTCGGTATACTGGGATACTTTCAGAGGGAGGTGCTTGGTTATGCGGAAATTTACAGTGGGATTGCTGGCAATGTTGGTTGCAGGCATCTTCGCAACATCCCCTGTATCTGCGTCCGTGAAGAAAATAACCATGGCGGTTCCTGCCAAGAAAACGGACTTGAAGAAAACGGTATCAAAAGACAGCAAGCCGGCAAAAACAGTGGCGAAAAACGCGGATAAAGGGAAAGCCGCCACAAAACAGGCAGCCAAGACCACCAAGGCGGTTGCCCCTGCCAGGGAAAAAGCTGGAAAAACCAGCACCAAAAACCCAGCGAAAACGGCTGTCGCCAATCACGGCAAAGACCGGCAGTCCGTTTCTGCCAGACAGCCTGTGAAAACAGCATCAGCCAAAACCGCTGCTGCTAAACATGCGCCGGTCAAGACTGCCGTCCAGCAGCCTGCCAGAAAAACGTCATCGGCTGTGGCCAAGACGGTCCATACTCCTGTATATACGCATACACAGCCGGTTGTCCGGAACACTTACAGACAGCCAGTCTCGACCTTACACGCCACATCAACTGAGCCGTTGCCTGCTTTCTCAACATCAGGCGGTTCCGCCACTTCAAGCAGCGCTTATAGGACAGCAGCCCCCCAGTCAGCTTCTGTAACGCCACCGATTTCCTCTTTTGGCAGATCCAGCAGCCTGCCCGCGACTTTCAACACACCATCCAATGCATCCCTGCCAAACCAGAGACCGATTTATGTGAACGAAACACCGAATGGTCCTGAAACCCGGGCCAAATCCGTGCTGGTGCTGGATGAGGACAAACTGAAAATCCTTTATGAACGCAACAGCACTTCACGCATGTCAATGGCTTCCATCACAAAACTGATGACTGCTTTGGTGGTTGTTGAGGCGATGCAGGATATGAAACAGATCCTTGAGATTTCTGAAGAGGATATCGACCACATCAAGGGGACTGGCTCAAGGCTGAAAATCGGCACACGGCTGAGCCGTGGGGAAATGCTGCATCTGGCGTTGATGAGTTCTGAGAACCGCGCAGCCTCTGCCTTGGGCCGTTATTACCCGGGAGGCAGGGAAGCTTTCATCAATGCCATGAATCTGAAAGCGGCGATATTGGGTATGACAAATACCCGGTATGTGGATACCAATGGCCTCTCCCCACAGAATGTCTCCTGCGCAAGGGATCTGGCCAAACTGGTCATGGCAGCGGCTGAACATCCGCTTATCCGGAAATACTCCACAGCGGAATACCACACGGTTTACGATGGCGAAAAGAACCTGAGTTATGGCAGCACCAACCGGTTGACCCATAGTTCAAGCTGGAAAATCCAAGTCCAGAAGACAGGCTATATCCGTGAAGCCGGACAGTGCCTCGTGATGAAAACCACGATTGACGGCCGTCCGATTGTGATGGTTCTGCTGAATGTGGTGGGACCCAAAGGTGCACGTATTGTTGATGCCCAGCAGATCAAGAACTGGCTGACACACAGCAATACCAGTTCCAGCTCTTTCTTCAGCAGCCGGACCTCATCGAACCGCAACGCCTCCTTCGGGGAGGATGACTTTTATAATTGACCGGCATCACACCCCATCCGGCAGGCAGCTGGATAATGTGTGCCTACGGTTTCTGTTTGCCTGATACCCTCCCAAAAAGCAGGAATCCATCTGACAGCAGGCTGTTCCACAACTGCTGCGGACTTTACCTGTTCAAGCCTGCTTTCTCTATAATAATAATCAGGTCAAAAGCATATTGAGGAGAAACACATGGAATTCAGTGAAACCGTGAAAAAACGTCGTTCCATTCGGGATTTTGATGAAAGGCCGATTGATAAAACAGTCCTGAGAGCGATTGTCGAAGAAGCCCAATGGGCTCCCTCCTGGGTCAACTCCCAGCCCTGGAAAGTCTATATCGCAACAGGAGACACCCTGAAAGCCATCAAGAAAGACCACCTTGCCAAAATCCAGGCAGGTGAAAACGGCAATTCGGACTTCAAACGGGCTGCCCGGGAATCTTTCGGTGCATTCCCACTCAAAAATATGCAGGCACTCGGGGCACATCTGGGCGCTTACCTGAACAATGACTTCACAGAATTCAATGCAGCACAAGGACGTCTTTACCGATGCAGCGCTGCGGTTTACATCACCATCCCCAAAGGTGCTCCAGAATGGGCGGTCATGGATATGGGCGGCTTTGAACAGACCTTGATGTTAAGCGCCGCCAGCAGGGGGATTGATTCCATCCCTGCTTATGAGTTTGTGAAATTCCCTGATATGGTACGCAGCTATCTGGGTATTCCAGAAGATGAGCTGGTTGCCATCGGTGTCGGTCTTGGCTATGCTTCTGACCTTGGCATGAACGGCTACCGTTCCCCACGAGTTCCTTTGGATGAGATGCTGGTCATTAAAGAATAAACACCTGTACCTGCCCAAGAATAAATGATGAAACGTTTGACCGCCACCTGGATGCTGTCGCTGGCATGCCTTCCTGCCTATGCGTCAGGAGTGGCAGATGGGGTGTTCATGGATTATGACTGGATCAAAAGCCATGCCCAGCTGATCGACACAACCGTAAGCAACCGCATCTATGCAATTGCACCGACCCCTCAGGATGTTCAGGATCATACAGGACTGGTCATTGAGATTCCCATCAATCTGAAAGATGGCGATACGATGTATCTTGCTTACGAACAGGCGGACTGTGAGAAGAGGCAGGTCATCACCCTTTCCAGCAAATTCAATTACCTGAACGGGAAAACCACAACAGAATGGACAAACCAGAAGCATGCCCTGCAGAAAGCGGAATGGCAGGCAATGACAGGGAAGGCCTATCATGACAGCCAACTCGGGAAACGGGTGGATTTTCTCTGCGGGATGACCAATGGAAACCCCGATTCGAAGACCGTCTTCCAGCAGTCTGCAGGGGAATGACTGAACACATCACATGGGAGAAACGCCCGATGTGCAGAGCGCATCGGGCGTTTCTTTTGCGGGCAACCGAAGATTGATGGAAACCCATTGAAAAGAGGCGAAGAAAAAATCATCAGGTTCCCTTCAATCTTCTAAGCATATTATACATGCAATCGCCTTAATTGAAAATGATTCTTATTTACTTTTTTCAAAGCCCCTTACACACAGGTTTTCCCTATGTTATACAGATGTTATCCCCTGGTCTTCAACAGCTGACCGTGGATAAACAGGATCCTTAAAGAATTTCCATGTTGCGGTTTCTTCTCAGGGTCATTGAGATGGCAAAAAGCCGTACAGTATGGGAAAAACTGCCTTATGAACCAGAAGAATCGATTGTCATTCCGTTTCTTGACCTGTCTGCAGACATGGTCAGGGAAATGGGTGCGCATGAATAGGCAACAGGCAACTTCCAGATGAAAAAAAACCCGCTGATAACTCAACGGGCAAGGTAAAAAGACTGGCATAACGCAGACCTGCATTGACCAGAGGAGACTTTCTGAACCAATGCTTTTCAAGTCTACGGAAGCCATTCTATCCCATCAAACCGCCAAATGCAAGTAAGAATTATTCTTATTTAAAAAATTCTTCTGGCTGGGGCCTGTCTTCCATGATTATGTTGCCAGAAAACGACTGGAAGGAAAACCATGCACCCTGACAGAACCGATAAATGACTGTTTCAACGAAAAATCTCCCTTTTCCCTTTTTCCTCATAGGGAAACCTTATCCTGATTCCGATACCCATTGGCATCATCCCCTCTCTACTGGTCTAAAAATGGTTATATCTATCTGTGTTTTAAACCTGTAACAGTTTCCCCAATTATGTAAATTTCTGTAAAAAAACACCTGATTACGCTGACATGAAAGACTTTAATCAAGTATGATGGTCTTGGGAGTGGCAGAATCCTCTGCATGTTCAAGCAGCTGTCACAGTCTTTCAATAGCATAAAATTCGGATTGAGGGGATTATGAAAAAACTCATTGTTGCCATGATTGGTGCAGCTGTCTTATCCATTCCGGCATTTGCAATTGATGCAGATAGTGTTTCCACTGAATCGACTGGAAGCCAGATTATGAACCGGGGCGAAAGAAGCGGATCATCCCGTGGCGGTTACATGAACCGGGGCGGAAGCAGCGACAGCCAGCGGGGCGGTTACATGA
>CALGGD010000007.1 GCA_937916185.1 uncultured Oxalobacter sp.
CCCCCACATGGCGGAGCCCTCACGGGTGCTGTCGACCGCCTCGACTTTCAGTGCATTCCCTTCCTGCTTGATGACAACGTGGTCACTGAAGACACGTGTCAGGGATCCCTTCGCCCCTTTGACAGTAACCTTGTTTCCCTCGATAGACGCCGTGGTTCCATCAGGAATTGCAATCTGCATTTTTCCAACTCTAGACATTCTTCACTCCTTAGGCGACATAGCAGAGAACTTCACCACCCACTCCGGTCGCCCTGGCCTTACGGTCAGTCATGACGCCTTTGGAGGTCGAGATGATTGCAACACCCAGGCCATTCATGACGCTGGGGAGATCATCACGCCCCTTGTAGATGCGGAGCCCCGGACGGGAAACCCGTTCCAGGCGTTCAATCACAGGACGGCCGACATAATATTTGAGACCGATGTTCAGTTCAGCCTTGCCTGCTTCCTCGGTGACACTGAAAGAGTCGATGTAGCCTTCGTCTTTCAATACAGTCGCAATCGCCACCTTGACTTTGGAGGATGGCATTGCCACAGAATTCTTCTTGACCTGCTGCGCATTACGGATGCGAGTCAGCATATCTGCGATAGGATCGCTCATACTCATAACAATTCCTCCTGCTTACCAGCTAGCTTTGGTGATGCCGGGAACTTCACCGTTCATTGCGTATTCACGCAGTTTGGTGCGTCCCAGGCCGAATTTACGGAAAGTGCCACGTGGACGGCCGGTCAACGCACAGCGGTTGCGCTGGCGGGTCGGGTTCGCATTGCGTGGCAGCGCCTGCAGTTTCAGGCGGGCTTCATAACGTTCTTCTTCAGACTTGCTCTGGTCATCGATGATCGCTTTGAGTTCAGCGCGTTTTGCTGCATATTTCTTGACGAGTGCAGCACGTTTCAATTCACGGTTGATTAATGACAACTTTGCCATGGCTATCAGTTCCTAAATGGGAATTTAAATGCGGAAAGAAGCGCCTTGGCTTCTTCATCGGTTTTGGCAGTCGTGGTGATGCTGATGTTCAGACCGCGCAGGGCATCAATCTTATCGTATTCGATTTCAGGGAAGATGATCTGCTCCTTGACGCCGAGGTTGTAATTGCCACGGCCATCGAAAGAACGGCCATTGACACCGCGGAAATCGCGCACCCGGGGCAGGGCGATGGTCACGAGCCTGTCAAGGAACTCATACATCCTGGTGCCACGCAGGGTGACCATGCAACCGATAGGATACCCCTCGCGGATCTTGAACCCCGCAATGGATTTGCGCGCCCGGGTCACAACGGGCTTCTGACCAGCGATCTTCGCCAGGTCTTCCATTGCATGGTCAATCACTTTCTTGTCTGCAACAGCTTCGGACAGCCCCATGTTCAGGGTGATCTTGGTGATCCGTGGAACCTCCATCGGAGTTTTGTAGGAGTACTTTGCCATCAGGTCGGCAACAATCTTCCCTTTGTATATATCCTGTAAACGTGCCATAGTTATTTAGCCTCGACAACTTCACCATTAGATTTAAAGACACGGACTTTCTTGCCACCCACTTCTTTAAAGCCCACCCGGTCAGCCTTGCCGGTCTTTTCATTGAACAGGGCAACATTGGAAACATGGATTGGCATGAGCTTGTCTTCAATACCGCCCGTCGCACCGGTCATCGGATTTGGCTTGATGGTCTTTTTTGCAACATTGACACCGGCGACAACGACACGGTCATCGACAACCCGTTCGACTTTGCCGCGTTTCCCCTTGTCTTTCCCGGTCAGCACAATCACTTCATCGCCTTTGCGAATTTTCTTCATATCCCCCCCTTACAGCACTTCTGGCGCAAGTGAAACGATTTTCATGAATTTTTCGGTACGCAGCTCACGGGTAACCGGCCCAAAAATACGTGTTCCGATAGGTTCGAGCTTCGCGTTCAGCAGAACGGCAGCCCCTTCATCGAACTTGATCAGTGAACCATCAGCGCGGCGCACACCCTTGGCAGTACGTACAACGACCGCATTGTAGATTTCACCTTTTTTTACCCTGCCACGAGGGGCAGCGCTTTTTACTGTTACCTTGATAACATCGCCGACCTGGGCATAACGACGGTGTGAACCGCCCAGGATCTTGATACAGAGCACTTCGCGCGCACCCGTATTGTCGGCCACTTTTAAACGGCTTTCTGTCTGAATCATAATTATTTCTTTCCCAACTTAATTCACCAGCAACCCTGATGATCAGTCTTGGTCCCGCCAATCCACAGGGGATTGATTGGGTGTATTGAAAAAAGGACCCCACTCAAAAGCGAGCAGAGTCCTCTATTATTACATCAAATGGAATGAATTGCAAGTGTTATCAGATAACCTGTGCAACTTCTACCACTTTGCTGAGCACCCAGGATTTTCTCTTGGAGATAGGGCGGCCTTCCTGAATCTCAACGATATCTCCCATCTTGGCCTGATTGGTCTCATCGTGCACCAGATATTTCTTGGAACGGCGGACGATTTTCCCATACAGGGGATGCTTGACACGGCGTTCAACCAAGACGGAAACGGTCTTGTCCATCTTGTCTGAGACAACCCTGCCCATCAGCGTGCGCTTAAGTGCTGTTTTTACCTGATCGTTCATTATGCTTTACCTTTTTCAGTCAGAACTGTTTTAACCCGGGCAATGTCTTTCTTGACTTTCTTCAGCTGGGAAGTGTTGGTCAACTGCTGGGTTGCAAGCTGCATACGCAGGCCAAACTGAGCCTTCAGGAGTCCATTCAGCTCTGTTTTCAGTTCGGCTTCACTCTTGGAGCGCAAATCAGATGCTTTCATGTTTCCTCCTTATCACTGTCCAATCTGACGGACGACAAATGTGGTCGGCAACGGCAGCTTCGATGCGGCAAGCCGGAAGGCTTCCCTTGCCAGCGCCTCATCAACACCGTCCATTTCGTACAGGACCTTGCCTGGACGGATTTCCGCGACCCAGTATTCCGGATTGCCCTTGCCGCTGCCCATACGGACTTCAGCAGGTTTCGAGGAAATCGGCTTGTCAGGGAAAACACGGATCCCGCCTCTCTTGATATGACGGGTCATCGCACGCCGGGCAGCTTCAATCTGGCGGGCGGTCAGACGGCCACGCCCAACAGCTTTCAGACCGAAATCACCGAAGGAGACACTGGTCCCCTTTTCATGGGAAATGCCGGTGTTACGGCCCTTCTGCTCTTTTCTGTATTTTCTACGGGATGGTTGCAACATAATTATTCTCCTGCTGTTTCAGCCTGTGAAGGTGCTGCGGCCGGTTCTGCACGGCGGGTACGCGCGCGCTTGGCATTGTCCCCTGCCTCAGCTCTTCTTACACGCTGTCTGCCAGGACGGTCATCACGTCTTGGACCACGGCGTTTCTTGTCTTCATCCGGTGCATCCAGTTTCGGTGCCTGGCCATCGGCCAGACGGTCGCCCTTGTAAACCCAGACCTTGACGCCGATGATGCCGTAAGTGGTCTGTGCCTCGGAGAAACCGTAATCGATATCAGCACGGAGTGTATGCAGCGGCACACGGCCTTCGCGGTACCATTCGGTACGTGCAATCTCGATTCCGTTCAGACGTCCGGAGGACATGATCTTGACACCGACAGCACCGAGTCGCATC
>CALGGD010000008.1 GCA_937916185.1 uncultured Oxalobacter sp.
GATCGTGATGTGACTGGAGTTCAGACGTGTGCTCTTCCGATCTCAGGTCATAAAGGGAGGCAATCTTGGAAGTCGCATGCCTTGCCACCGCCAACGGCATCTGCTCATGCGGAATGCCTCTGCCATTGTCTGTGATGGCTATCCGTTTGACGCCACCGTTCTCAAGGCGCACCTCGATTTTTGTCGCGCCAGCATCGATGGCGTTTTCCAGCAGTTCTTTGACGACAGCGGCAGGACGCTCAATCACCTCACCAGCAGCAATCTGCGAAATCAGCAGGTCAGGCAGCAGTTGGATGGCTTTGGTGTTTTGAGAGGTTCCTGTTTCCATGATAGGGTTATTTTAAATGCTTGAAGGGGAAAACGGTATTTCTGCAAATGTTTTTTGCAGGGACATTTTCTACAGGAACAGATAACAGATAATTCTTGTGGAAAGCCAAACAGGCGATATGAAGCGGCATCCGGATAAATCTTTACAGGATTTCAATACTATTCTGTAAGGGTTGCCTAGTCAACAGAGTGCGCTGTCAGAAACAGGGATTTTGCGAGCGAGGCGAAGAAATCCTGATAGATTTTGGGTTCCTGAACCGGTCTCTGCCTGAACTCAGCATTCATACGCACAACCATCCGGTCTTTTCCTTTGGGGGTTACTGTAACTGTGACTTGCGTGGTTTTCCTGGTTGGATCCAACGCCGCTTCATCATAAAGATGTGAACCGCCAACATCCTTGAAGGCTGAGATGGTGCCAAGTTCATAGTCGGCTTTGCTGATGATGAAGCCATAATCCTGAAGGGTTGCTATGGCCGCATGCATGACAATCGCCTTATCATGGGTGTCAAAGATGCGTGATTGATAGCTTCTGACCTGGAGTTGGGTTTCACCGTTGTTATCCAAGACTGTATCCACTACAGAAGGCGTCTGACAACCGGTCAAGAAGACTATTGTGCCAATCAAGGCTATCAACAGGCTTTTTCTCATAATTTCTGCCCTTCAATGAAGACGGATTTTGACAGCTTGTCATGGAATTCAGTGAACAGTTGCGGATTACGGAGGTTTTCCGCCTTGCTCTTGCCATTGGTATAAAGGATGACACGGTTGAAATTCACGCGTACATCATGGTGCTTGGGAACAGGATTGCCTTTGTCATCAAGCATTGGTCTGACAACCAGAGTGACAGAGATATTCTGGTTGGCATGGAAAACGTTGCCTGTCCTGTTCTTGGAACCTGTCAGGATTCCCAGCCTGGTATTGGTTTCGGTCAAAACGAATCCCATATCCTGAAGGACAGCGACGCTGGCAGACAGCAGTTCCTGCTCAGAAAGCCCTTTGTAACGCCGGGTCTCCCGTTGACGTGCCTGCAGCATGTCTTCTGTCGGGGTAAAAAGGTCAGTTGGAGCCTCCAATGCACATCCCGCCAGACATGCTGCAAGCAGGAAGACGGCAGTCCTTTTCATATCAGAACTTCGACTGGTGGTAAGCAAAATCCCTGACTTTGCCTGCTTCGTCATACTTGATGATGACGGTCAATGTGCGCTGGCTGGTAGAAGTTGCACCATTTGACAGGGATTGTCCAGCTCCAGAAGTACCGGCTGCATTGTTCCCGAACCCCAGAAAGAGGGCGGCAACACCTCCTGTGCTGTTGGAATAGACCCGGTCGGTCGCAATCTTGTCATAGACCCAGACCTCATTACGGTGTTCA
>CALGGD010000009.1 GCA_937916185.1 uncultured Oxalobacter sp.
CCAGTGCCTATGCGGCCGGTATGGGGCTCGATGAGATTGTCCGGGGGCTGGAGGCTTTCCGCCCGGTCAAGGGGCGGCTGGAAAGGAAGCAGGCGTTCAATGGCGCACTGCTGATTGATGACACATACAACGCCAATCCGGATTCTGTCCGTGCGGCAGTGGATGTGCTGGCTGGACTCGGACAGCACAGCATCCTTGTGCTGGGTGATATGGGGGAAGTCGGCAGGGACGGCGGCCGTTTCCATGAGGAAGTCGGCGCCTATGCCAAAGAACAGGGGGTCAGCCGCCTGCTGGGATTCGGCGGGATGGCAGCGGCGGCGGTCAAGGCGTTCGGACAGGGTGCGCAGCACTTTGACAGCCTGGAAGAGCTGAACCGTGTGCTGGGGGATGAAGTGACGCCAGATACGGCGGTGCTGGTGAAAGGTTCCCGCTTCATGAAGATGGAAAGGGTGGTGGAACCGCTGATGGTCAAGAAGGAAGGTTGTTGAGATGCTGCTGTGGCTGGCAAACCTTATCAGTGGGATCAATGAACAGTGCATCATCGGCAGTGTGCCTGTCCGGGGTGTCATGGCGACATTGACGGCGCTGGTCATCGGGCTGGCGGCAGGCCCTTCGGTGATCCGGATGCTGACCCGCCTGAAAGTCGGGCAGGCGGTCCGCACCGATGGTCCCCAGACCCATCTGGTCAAATCTGGTACACCGACCATGGGCGGCATCCTGATCATGATTGCCATCGCTGTCGGCACGCTCCTCTGGTGTGACTGGTCCAACCGTTTCATCTGGGTCATCCTGCTGGTGACATTGGGCTACGGTGCCATCGGCTGGGTCGATGACTACCGCAAGGTGGTCTATAAGGATCCCAACGGCATGCGGTCCCGTGAGAAATATTTCTGGCAGTCCCTGATCGGCATCTTCTCCGCCATCTATCTGGCGTTCTGCCTGATGGGGCACTCCAATGCGGAAGTCTGGTCGCTTTTCAAGACATGGATCTCAACGGGGTTCAGTTCCCGGCTGCCGGAACAGATGGATATTGTCCTGCCCTGCATCACGACATTCGGTTATCCGCTCGGCATCTGGGGATTCATGGTCCTGACCTATTTTGTGATTGTCGGCACCAGCAATGCCGTCAACCTGACAGACGGGCTGGATGGCCTGACGATTGTGCCGACCATCCTGGTCGGTGGGGCATTGGGCGTTTTCGCATACGTTTCCGGCAATCCGGATGCCTCCGCCATTTTTGTGGTGCCGCATATCGCGGGCACCGATGAGCTGGTGGTTTTCTGCGGTGCCATGGCAGGCGCCGGGCTTGCTTTCCTCTGGTTCAATGCCCATCCCGCACAGATGTTCATGGGGGATGTCGGCGCACTCGCGCTGGGCGGCGCGTTGGGCACCCTGTCCGTCATTGTCCGCCAGGAAATCCTGCTGGCAGTCATGGGCGGTGTGTTTGTGGCGGAAACCATCTCGGTGATGCTGCAGGTTTCGTGGTTCAAGTATACGAGGAGGAAATACGGGGAAGGCCGCCGTATTTTCCTGATGGCGCCCCTTCACCATCATTTTGAGCAGAAGGGATGGAAAGAAACAAAGGTGGTGGCCCGTTTCTGGATCATCACCATCATCCTGGTCTTGATCGGCTTGGCGACACTGAGGATGAAATGAGATGAGACTGACTGGTAAAAAAGTGCTTGTCCTGGGATTGGGGGAATCCGGTCTCGCCATGGCGCGCTGGAGCGCATGGTGCGGGGCACAGGTGACGGTCGCGGATACCCGGGGACAGCCGGACAGGCTGCCGCAGTTCCAGGAAAAGGTTCCGGATGGGCGGTTCATCAGCGGTGCGTTTGACGCGTTGGACCTCAACGGGATGGATGTGATTGCTGTCAGCCCGGGGCTGAGGCCGTCTGTCGAGCTGGAAACAGTCCTTGCCTGGTCCGCTGGGAAGGGCGTGCCGGTCTGGAGTGAGATCGAGATGTTCGCCCATGCGCTGGAAGGGCTGGCGGAGGATAAAGGCTACCACCCCGCCATCCTTGCGGTCACCGGCACCAATGGCAAGACCACGACAACCAGCCTGACCGGGTACATGTGCCGTACCGCAGGCAGGACGGTCCGTCTTGCGGGCAATATCAGTCCGGCAGCTTTGGATGTCCTGCTGGAAGTCATTGAGAAAGATGAACTGCCGGCAGTCTGGGTGCTCGAACTGTCCAGTTTCCAGCTGTTCACCACGGAATCCCTGCAGCCGGATGCGGCGACAGTCCTGAATGTGACCCAGGACCATCTGGACTGGCATGGTGGTATGCAGGCCTATGCCGATGCCAAGGCAAGGGTTTTCGGTAAAAAGACGGTCCGGGTCCTCAACCGTGAGGATGACTGGGTCATGGCGATGCAGTCGCCGGGTGATGCGGTCGTGACCTTCGGGACAGACGAGCCGGTCAGGAAAGGCGATTTCGGTCTGCATGATGTCAATGGCGAGCCATGGCTGTCTGTCGGCACCGGTGATGGCATCCGTGACCTGATGCCTGCCACTGCCCTGAGGATCCAGGGACGCCATAACGCCAGCAATGCCTTGGCGGCGCTGGCACTGTGCCGGGCAATCGGGCTGCCGTTTGACCCCCTGCTCCAGGCCCTGCGTGGATACCGGGGTGAGCCGCACCGTGTCGAACTGATTGCCACAGTCGGCGGTGTCCAGTACATCGACGACAGCAAGGGCACCAATGTCGGGGCGACGTTGGCGGCGGTCCAGGGGCTTGGTAAAGGCGCGTCCGGCAGGAAGAACATCATCCTGATTGCCGGAGGGCTCGGCAAGGGACAGGATTTTTCACCGTTGTGCGGGGCGGTTGCCGCCAATGTCCGTGCGGTGATGCTGATCGGTCAGGATGCAGGCATCATCCATGATGCCTTGAAGGGCACCGGGGTCGAGCAGGTTTACTGCGACAGCCTTGAGCAGGCGGTTGACCGTGGTGCAGCGCTGGCAGGGGAGAACGACATTGTCCTGCTTTCTCCCGCCTGCGCCAGTATGGATATGTTCCGGAATTATGCGCACCGCTCACAGGTGTTTGTGGCACAGGTGCGGAAAATCGCAGATAAAGTTGGAGAGGTCCAGTTATGAGGAGCTTGATTCACAGGCT
>CALGGD010000010.1 GCA_937916185.1 uncultured Oxalobacter sp.
TGATCCGCAAGTACGACAAGGGCATCCACATCAAGACCGCAGGCACCACCTGGCTCGAGGAGAACATCGGCCTCGCGCTGGCCGCTCCCGAAGGCCTCGCCCTCGCCAAGAAGATCTACGTCAATTCGCTGGGCCGCATGGAAGAACTCACCGTCCCGTATGCCACCGTGATCGATGTCGATGTCAAGGCCCTCCCGTCTCCCGGGGAAGTGGAGAAGTGGGATGCCGAGACCTACGCCAGGACGATGCGCCACAACCAGGCGGAGCCGCTCTACAATCCTTCCTTCCGCCAGCTCATCCACGTCAGCTACAAGATCGCCGCCGAGCTCAAGGACGAGTTCCTGCCGGCCTTGGAGAAGTACACCGACGTCATCGGCGAGCAGATCACCGCGAACCTGTGCGACAGACACATCAAACGCCTTTTTGCCGAGTAGTACGCCATGAAACTCACTGACATTCTTTCCGGCAGTTTCAACGCCGCCGAGTGGGAGGCGAAAGGCTACCAGCTCCCCAAGTTTGACATCAAGGCTGTGCGGGAGAAGACAGCCCAGGAGCCCACATGGGTACACTTTGGCGGCGGAAACATCTTCCGGGGCGTGGCTCCCGGTGCGAAAGGGATGGACCGGGCTACGGCAGACTATATGGGGATGCTGGCGACAGTCATCAATTCATTGGCGCTGTCTGATTCCCTGCGTCAGGCAGGTATCACAACCCGCGTGATGTCCGCTATTGGTATCGAGCAGGTTGTCGAATCCTATGTCAGGCCCAAAGCCCTTCAGTATCTTGAAGAAGGCAAGGTGGTGGTGTTCGCCGCAGGCACCGGTAATCCTTTCTTTACAACAGATACCGCAGCAGCATTGCGTGGTGCGGAAATCGGTGCGGAACTTGTCTTGAAAGCGACCAAGGTGGATGGTGTCTATACCGCAGACCCGATGAAGGACCCCAATGCAACCCGTTATTCCAGCATCACTTTTGATGAGGCGATTGAGAAACATCTTGAAGTGATGGATGCCGCCGCCTTTGCATTGTGCAGGGATCAGAAACTGCCGATCAAGGTGTTCTCCATCCTCAAACCAGGCGCATTGAAGCGTGTGTTGCTGGGCGAGGATGAAGGAACACTTGTCCATGTATGAGATTGAACCGTTATAATCAGTGCTTCTTGTTTTGAGCCAGTTGCAAAAGGATTCCAGATGAATATCCCTGAAGTGAAGAAAAACGCTGAAACGAAAATGTCCAAGTCAGTCGATTCCCTGAAGGCTGACCTGGCGAAAGTCCGTACAGGCCGCGCCAATCCTGGCATCCTTGACCATGTCGAGGTCGATTATTATGGCAGTCCGACACCGATCAACCAGGTGGCCAATATTTCTTTGATTGATGGGCGTACCATTTCTGTCCAGCCATGGGAAAAGAAAATGGTCAATGCGGTTGAGAAAGCCATCCGTGATTCTGACTTGGGACTGAATCCCTCCTCTGTTGGCGATATTATCCGTGTCCCGATGCCACCATTGACCGAGGAACGGCGTAAAGAAATGGTCAAGCTGGTCAAGACGGAAGGAGAAGACGCCAAGATTGCAGTGCGTAATATCCGACGTGATGCCAATGAGTATCTGAAGAAGATGGTCAAGGATAAAGCCTGTTCTGAGGATGAAGAACGCCGTGCCCAGGATGATATCCAGAAACTGACTGATAAGTATGTCAAGCAGATTGATGGATTGCTGGCTGAAAAAGAAAAAGAAGTGATGACTGTCTGATGGATCCGAATTTCCGGAAGTATCCGTGAATACTGATTCCAGTTCCTTATCTGCCCAATCTGTGTTGCCCCAGCATATTGCCATTGTCATGGATGGCAATGGCCGCTGGGCAAAGAAGCGTTTTCTCCCCCGGGTTGCCGGTCATGCCAAAGGGGTTGAAGCTGTCCGTCGCACCGTTGAGGCATGCCTTGCGAGGAAAATACCCTATCTCACCGTATTTGCCTTCAGTTCAGAGAATTGGCGTCGTCCAGCAGAAGAAGTCAGTTTCCTGATGGATCTGTTCCTTTCCACTGTCCGTAAAGAAGCCGTACGGCTGCACCGGCATAATATCCGCCTGCGTGTTGTGGGGGATCTGGATGGCTTCAATCAGACACTCCGCGAGGCAATCCAGGAAGCAGAGGCCTTGACTGCCGGCAATACTGCCATGACATTCACTGTCTGTGCCAATTATGGCGGACAATGGGATATCCTTCAGGCGGCAAAAAGCATGATGCGGGATGGTATTGCTGGGGAAAACGTGACCAAGGAGTGTCTGTCATCCTATCTTGCGTTATCTTATATGCCTGATCCTGACCTCTTTATCCGGACGGGTGGCGAAAAAAGGATTTCTAATTTCCTGCTTTGGCAGCTCGCTTACACCGAGCTGTATTTTACTGAGACGTTCTGGCCTGATTTCAATCAGGAAGAACTGGAAAAGGCGATTGCCTGTTTCCGGTCAAGGGAAAGGCGTTTCGGGCAGACAAGTGAACAATTGGTGAAACCATGCTGAAACAGCGCGTCATAACAGCTGCCTGTCTGGCGGCAGTCCTGTTCCTGATTTTATGGTCTGGAAGCAGTTTCCTGTTCGGGTTGTTCCTGCTGGTCTTCTTTGGCGCTGCCTCATGGGAGAATGCCAGACTGTTCGAAAATAACCATCCAGTTGCCACAGGTGTGGTTGCCTGTCTGGTGTTTGCCGGGGCAGCCTGTTTCCTGTCCATCAGGGAGTACATCTGGTTTGCAATGATTGCCTGCGCCATTTGGGGAGTATTCCTTATTCCTGCTTTGTTCAGGCAGATGCCAGCATTGGGGACGCCTTTCAATGCAGTCTGTCAGTGGCTTTACTGGTTTTCTGTGCTTTGCAGCGTGCTGTCTGTCTGGGTGCTTTACCGTAAATCGGTTTTTTTCCTGCTTTCTATCCTGGTTGTTATCTGGCTGGCGGATATCGGGGCTTATTTTGCAGGCAGGACTTTCGGTAAGCATAAATTGGCACCTTCAATCTCTCCTGGAAAAACCTGGGAAGGTGTTGCCGGTGGTGTCTTGGCAGTCCTTATCGTGGGGGTTGTGACGGTCTTGGTTTCTCCCTCGCAGGAAAACGTCGCTGTCTCGGTTTATAACCGGTATGGCTGGATAGGCATGATTGTCAGTTTGGTGGTGCTGGTGGCTTTGAGTATTCTGGGGGATCTGATGGAATCCAAACTGAAGCGCCGGGTCGGTATGAAAGACAGTAGCAATCTGCTGCCTGGGCATGGCGGTGTCCTTGATAGGATTGATTCCGTGATTCCGACATTGCCGGTTGCACTCTTATTGGGATTGTGGCTGTAAGTCATGTCAGGTAGCCATCAGAAAATCACAGTGTTGGGATCCACAGGATCCATCGGCGTCTCCACCTTGGATGTCATTTCCCGCCATCCAGACCGTTATCAGGTTTATGCGCTTACGGCAAACAGCCGTGTCAGTGAGTTGCAGCGGCAATGTGAGAAGTTCCATCCTGCTGTTGCTGTTGTTGGCACTGCAGCGGCAGCTGCTGTATTGGAACGCAATCTGCGGGCAAAAGGTGTCAAGACGCAGGTCCTGTATGGACGGAAATCCCTGCTGGATATCGCGGCATCCACTGAAAGTGATGCTGTCATGTGTGCCATTGTGGGTGCCGCTGGACTGGAGCCTTCTTTGGCTGTCGTCAAGGCAGGTAAGAAGCTCATGCTTGCCAACAAAGAGGCATTGGTCATGTCTGGTCATCTTTTCATAGAGGCTGTCAACCAATATGGCGCAACCCTGTTGCCGATTGACAGTGAGCATAATGCCATTTTCCAGTGCCTGCCGCACACCCGGCATACCTCCCATCTGCAGGGTGTTTCAAAGATCCTGCTGACGGCATCAGGCGGCCCTTTCCTGCACCGTCCTGTCGAGATGCTTGACCGTGTGACGCCTGAAGAAGCAATCGCCCATCCCAAATGGGTTATGGGCCGGAAAATTTCGGTGGATTCTGCCACGATGATGAATAAGGGGTTGGAAGTCATTGAAGCCCATTGGCTGTTTGGTATTCCTGCGGAACGGATTGAGGTGGTCATCCATCCCCAGAGTGTCATCCATTCAATGGTGTCTTATGTGGATGGTGCCATCCTTGCACAGATGGGCAATCCTGATATGCGTATTCCGATTGCCCATGCCTTGGCTTATCCTGAAAGAATGTCATCGGGAGCCAGTCCATTGGATTTGGCAGCGGTTGGGACGCTTCAATTTGAGGCGCCGGATTTCAACCGTTTCCCTGGCATCCGTTTAGCCTATGATGCCCTTAAAGCGGGAGGGTCTGCGCCAGCAGTCCTGAATGCCGCCAATGAAGTGGCTGTCCAGGCATTCCTGGATAGGCGTATCGGTTTCAGGCAGATTGAGGCTCTGGTGGCGATGACCATGGAAAAGGTAGCCATCGTCCACGCTATACCTGATATTGGCAGTATCCTGTCGGAGGACCGCAAGGCAAGGTCAGTGGCAGAAGGGTTTATTTCCTGATGGGTTTTGTTGTTGCATTGCTGGCGTTCATTCCTGCAATCTTCATTGTCATCATCATCCATGAATTTGGACATTACACAGCAGCCAGGCTTTGTGGTGTCAGGGTGCTTCGGTTTTCCCTGGGGATTGGAAAAATCCTGTATAGCAGGAAATTCAGCCCAGACGGAACGGAATGGGCGCTGTCACTGCTGCCATTGGGAGGATATATCAAGCTGCTTGATGCGCGCAGTGAGGATATGACGCAATATCCGCCTGAAGCCTTGGCGCATGAGTTCACATCCCGCAGTGTCTGGCAACGGATGCTCATTGCTGTTGCGGGGCCTGCTGCCAATTTTTTGTTGGCCGTTTTTCTGCTGACAGGGCTTTATGTCTATGGCATCCAGCATCCTGTAGCACAGCTGCGTATCGTGCCAGCGGAGACTGTGGCGTATCATGCCGGGCTCCGTGGTGGGGAAACGGTTGTTGCCATCAATGACCAGGCGGTCATGCACTGGGATCAAGTCAGGATACTGTCTGCCAATGCCATGCTTGACCACCTGCAGGCTATCCACCTTAAATGGCAGGGAAAAGACAACAGGTATTATCAGGCGGATATTGATATCAGTCATCTGACCGAGCAGGATATGAAGGGGGATTTCCTGAAGTCTCTTGGACTGATGGTTGCTTACCGGCCTGCTGTTCTGGGAGAACTGGAGGCAAACGGTCCAGCGGAAAAGGCGGGACTCCGTCAAGGGGACAGGATTCTTGCAGTTGACGGGAAAACAGTCATTGATTCTCTGGATTTGATTGAGCGTATCCGGAAATCTCCTGACAGCCCCCTCCAGTTCGATTTGGACAGACAGGGGAAAAGGATGTCACTGGTGGTTCGGAGCGGGCATCGGATGGATGGCAGGTCTGGAAAGATCGGCAGGATCGGGGTGAATATATATGCCGCACCCGAAATGGTGACGGTCAGATATGGTATCCTATCAGCTTTGCGGCAAAGCATTGTAAAAACGGCAGAGACCTCATACCTTACCGTCAAGTCCATCGGTCAGATCATGGCGGGAACCTTGTCGGTCAAGAATATCTCAGGTCCTGTCGGCATAGCGGATTATGCGGGAAAAACCGTCAAGGCAGGTGGGGTGGCATACCTTGGTTTCATTGTTTTCATCAGTATCAGTATCGGTATTATGAATTTACTGCCGATACCTGTTTTGGACGGTGGACTTTTGCTGTATTATGCTGTGGAAATTGTGAAAGGCAGTCCTGTTTCTGAAAGGTTTTTCAGAATATGGACGGCTGTTGGATTGGGAATTCTTGGACTGCTGATGGTTATTGCCATGTTCAACGATTTCGGAAGGCTTTTCCCCTGAGCAGGATAGATTGACAGAAGAGACGCTTTGACCGTTGTTTAAATGACATTCTTGGAAAACATTCATCGCCGGCTGATACAAAGCCTGTATGCAATGATTGCTGCGGGCGCTTTGTTTTGTGCCGGGCAGGCAATGGCAATTGAACCGTTTGCTGTCAGGGATATCCGTATTGAAGGTATCCAGAGAACAGAGGCTGGCACCGTTTTCAATTATCTGCCTGTCCGTATCGGTGATACATTCACTGATGAAAAGGCGACAGCCACCATCAAGGCGCTTTATGCGACAGGCTTTTTCAAAGATGTACGCATTGACGCTGAAGGTGACATCTTGGTCGTGATTGTCCAGGAACGTCCTGCCATTGCCAGCGTGGATTTCACCGGCGCCAAAGAATTCGATAAAGAAGCCTTGCTGAAATCCATGAAGGATGTTGGTCTGGGTCCCGCCCGTATCTATGACCATTCTCTGGTGGACAGGGCGGAACAGGAAATCAAACGGCAGTATCTTGCCCGTGGGCTGTATGGGGTCGATATCTCAACCACTGTCACGCCGATGGAAAGGAACCGTGTCGCCATCAACTTTATTGTTGATGAAGGCGACAGGGCGCATATTCAGGCAATCCGTTTTGTCGGGAACAGAGCCTATACCGATGATGAACTGCTGGATATGATCAAACTGAGCACCCCGGGTTGGTTCACTTGGTATACCCGTGCGGATCAATATTCCAAAGAAAAACTGACAGGCGACCTCGAAACCATCAAATCGTTCTATCAGGACAATGGTTACATTGAGATGCAGGTTGAATCGACTCAGGTTTCCCTGTCAACAGACAAGA
This sequence comes from uncultured Oxalobacter sp., assembly GCA_937916185.1. Classification (GTDB taxonomy): domain Bacteria; phylum Pseudomonadota; class Gammaproteobacteria; order Burkholderiales; family Burkholderiaceae_D; genus Oxalobacter. The sequence continues at coordinate 6,705 of CALGGD010000010.1, forward strand.
AAGATGTTTATCTGACATTGAATATCACCGAGGGTGACCAATATACAGTGAACGAGATCCGCCTTGAGGGTGAGCTGTTCGGGCGTGAGGATGAGATCAGGGAGTTGGTTGAACTTCAGCAGGGTGAACTCTATTCAGGGTCTAAGCTGACGGCAACGACTAAAAAGATTTCAGAATATCTGGGTAATTTCGGGTATGCTTTCGCCAATGTGAATCCCCAACTGGATATCGACAGGGAAAACAAGGAAGTCTCTTTCACCATCTTTGTTGATCCCGGTAAACGTGTTTATGTCCGTCAGATCGATATTGTTGGCAACAACAAGACACGTGATGAGGTGATCCGGCGTGAATTCCGTCAGATGGAGGGGTCTTGGTATGATGGCAAGAATATCAAGCTTTCCAGGGACCGGGTTGACCGGTTGGGGTTCTTTACATCAGTCAATGTTGAGACACCGGAGGTTCCAGGAACTGTCGATCAGGTTGATGTCAAACTGAAAGTCGAGGAAAAACCGACAGGGAATATCCTTATCGGTGCAGGTTTTTCCCAGGAAGACAAACTGTTGCTGTCGGGTTCTATTGAACAGGACAACTTTGCCGGTACAGGCAATGATGTGGCATTGAGCATCAACACCAGTCATCGTTACAGGACAATCGCCTTGACACAGACGACACCATATTTCACAGATGATGGCATCAGCCGCCGTTATGAGATTTTCTACCGGACAGTCAGGCCGCCATTGATCAATGACAGTGACTACAAGGTCACCACCATTGGGGGCAATGTCAGGTTCGGTGTGCCTGTTACGGAAATCGATAGGATTTTCTTCGGCATCGGTGTTGAATATACCAAACTGGATATTTATGATGACAGTCCGAGAAGATACGTCAGGTTTGCACAGGATTACGGGCATATCAAAGTTGACAAGGATGGTTTCCCGCTTGAGAATGCAACAGTCTCAGCTTATGGGATACCGCTGACGGTCGCATGGCAGCGTGACAGCCGTGACAGTACCCTGATTCCAACCAAAGGGCGTTACCAGAAGGCGAATTTTGAAGTTTCTGTGCTGGGTGACATGAAGTATTACAAAGCGTCTTATCAGCATCAGTATTTCTGGCCAATCGGAGAAGGGGCTACTTTTGGCCTGAACGGTATGATTGACTATGGTCATGGTCTGGGCGGCAAAGCCTATCCAGTCTTCAAGAACTTCTATGCAGGCGGTATCGGCACGGTCCGTGGTTATGAAGGTTCATCATTGGGACCGGTTGAACGGGATAAAGACGGTGATCGGGAATACCTGGGGGGGAACAAGAGGATTATCGGCAATGCTGAATTCCAGTTCCCGATGTTCGGGATGACTGACAAGACTGTCCGTTGGTTTGCTTTTGTCGATGGCGGTAATGTTTATGATGAATCGGAAAACTTTGACTTGGGTGACATCAAATATTCAGCAGGTGTTGGCATAAGCTGGCTTTCACCGATTGGACCGCTCAAATTGAGCTATGCGATACCGCTGAATGCGGACAGCGATGATAAAAAAGAATCTTTCCAGTTCCAGTTGGGTACAGGATTCTGAAAACAATGGCATAATCTAAATGTTTTAATCTTAAACGGAGAAATATCGTGAAAAATCTCTTTAAAGCAATTCTGGGTTCCAAGAAATTGGCGGTCTTGGCTTTCTGCCTGTGTACGTTCGGTATCGCCCAGGCGCAGGAATACAGGGTTGGTTATGTTGACGCAGACAGGATCCTGACCGAGTCTGCACCAGCAAAGGCAGTTGAAAAGCAGCTGGAAAACGATTTCTCTAAACGGTTGAATGACCTGCGTGATACCCAGGCACGTCTGAAATCCATGAGTGAAAAGCTCGATAAGGATCTGCCGGTTCTGTCTGAATCCCAGCGCCTGAAACGCCAGCGTGAACTGGCAGACCTGAGCCAGGACTTCCAGCGTAAACAGCGGGCATACCGTGAAGACCTGATGCAGCGCAAGAATGAGGAATATTCCAAGGTCGTTGACCGTGCGAAGAAAGAAATTGAAAAAATCGCCAAATCGGAAAACTATGATCTGATTGTCAATGAATCTGTCTATCATTCCCCTCGGGCGGATATCACAGAAAAAGTCCTGAAAGCACTCAGCAACTGATTTGAAGGTCGGCATGTCCATAAAACTCCAAGAGCTGGTTGACCGCTTCGGCGGTCAACTGATTGGTGATGGGGATGTTGAGGTTGTCGGCTTTGCACCGTTGAACGATGCAGGTGTGGACAGTATCACTTTCCTGACCAATCCTAAACTTCGTAATGAGGTCGCTTCCTGCAAGGCGGCGGCATTGATTATCTCTCCAAAGGACAACCAGATTGTCGGGGGGCAGTTTGCGGGTTCCCGCATCGTTGCCCCGAATCCTTATGCTTATTTTGCCCATGCAGCCCAGCTGTTCCAAAGCTTGAAGACAGTTCCGCCAGTGCCGGGCATCCATCCAAGTGCCTGTATCGATCCAACCGCCGAGATTGCACCGAGTGCCACAATCGGCCCATTTGTCACAATTGAGGCTGGGGTCAGAATCGGTGAGAACTGCCATATCGAAGCAGGGTGTTTCATCGGGCGCAATGCCAAAGTCGGCGCAGGTTGCCATTTCTTCCCCCGGGCGGTATTCATGTATGAGTGCGAAATCGGAGAAAGAAGCGTTCTACGCCCTGGTGCTGTGATTGGCTGTGAAGGCTTTGGTTTTGCCAATGAGAACGGTGTCTGGGTCAAGATTCCACAGACTGGGCGTGTCATTATCGGCAATGATGTCCAGATAGGTGCCAATACCACGGTAGACCGGGGGGCGCTTGCGGATACCATCATTGAGAATGGGGTCAAGCTTGACAACCAGATCCAGATCGGCCACAACTGCCATATCGGTGAGAATTCTGCCATGGCGGGCTGTGTCGGTGTTGCCGGCAGTGCCATTTTCGGTAAGAACTGTACCGTTGGTGGGGCTGCGATGATTGGCGGTCATCTGACCATTGCAGACGGTGTCCATGTCACAGCATCCAGTGTTGTCCAAAGCTCGATTGAGAAACGGGGGGTCTATTCCGGTTTCTATCCATTGGCACCTCACCGTGACTGGGAAAAGAGTGCCGTCCTGATCCGTAGATTGGGTTCTATGCGGGATAAGATCCGCGAACTTGAGAAAACCATCAAAAACTTGACGGAAAAAGAAAAATGAACAGTTTGAATATCCATCAGATCCGCGAGCTTCTGCCACATCGTTACCCGATGCTTCTTGTCGATAAGGTCCTCAGTTGGGAATCCGGCAAGAAGATTGTGGCAATCAAGAATGTCACTGCCAATGAACCGTTTTTCAATGGTCATTTCCCACAGCATCCTGTCATGCCTGGTGTCCTCATCATTGAAGCCATGGCACAGGCGGCAGCCATCTTTGCATTCATGTCTTACACCAGTAAGCTGGACAAGGACGCACTGGTCTATTTCGCCACGATTGACAATGCAAAATTCAAACGGCCGGTCGAACCCGGAGACCAGCTTGTCTTGGAAGCCGAACTGATCCGCAGTTCCCGGGGCATGTGGAAATTCAAGACCCAGGCTCTGGTTGATGGCCAGGTTGCAGCAGAAGCTGAACTGATGTGTGCGATCAGGGGCGGCGTTGTTCCCCAGAAAGCAGGCTCCTGATGGCGATTCATCCAACAGCAGTCATTGACCCAAAGGCTGAGCTCGACAGTTCGGTGGAAGTCGGTCCATATTCTGTCATTGGCCCCAATGTCAGGATTGGTGCGCGTACCCGTATTGCTTCCCATGTCGTCATTGAGGGGCATACCACCATCGGAGAAGACAACAACATTTTCCAGTTCGCTTCCTTGGGCGGTATGCCGCAGGATATGAAATTCGCCGGTGAGACGACCTATCTGGAAATCGGTGACAGGAACACCATCCGTGAATTCTGCACATTCAATGTCGGGACCGCACAGGATGTCGGGGTTACCAGATTGGGTAATGACAACTGGATCATGGCTTATGTCCATCTGGCCCATGATGTCCAGGTCGGCAGTCATACCATCTTTGCAAACAATGCCCAGCTGGCAGGACATGTCCATATCGGTGACTGGGTGATTCTTGGCGGATTTACAATGATCCATCAATTCTGCCGCATCGGTGCG
>CALGGD010000011.1 GCA_937916185.1 uncultured Oxalobacter sp.
CCTGCCGATTCTGGGGGATTCGACAGTCCGCGATACGATTGCCTTGCCGGCGGAATGGTATGGTGACCCGTGGTCTTATGTCCGTAAGATCCGGGTCCGTAATATCGGTATTGTCATCCGTGCGGTCAATTACCGTGCCAATCTGCTTGATGCTTCTGATTTTGTTGATGAAGTCGCACTGGACAAATACGAATTCAGAAGGGATGCCTATCTGCAGCGGCGTCGGGCAATGATTGAGGGCAAGTCCACTGCCGCATGGGAAACCCAGACAACAGATCCGTTCATCAATCCAGCGGCAAATGCGGCAGGGATGAAGAAGGCTCCTGAAACAGTGGCTCCTGCAGGAACACCTGACGTTTCTGCGCCGTCTGTACCGCAGGCGGTTCCCGCTGTGGTTCCGGCTTCTGAGAAGGCGGTTGAGACAGTCCCTGCTCCTGCGTCTGCCGAACAGGCAAAATGATATTGCGTTGACTGGAAGGATAGAAAATGAAAAGTATCAAACGATGGTTCCTGGCCCTGACAGCATTTGCCCTGTTGGCTTTCACATCTACAGCGCAGGCGCAGTCTTCACCTGACGGTGTCGTCAACGCCATCAAGCAGAGTGTGCTTTCTGCCGCAAGCAATTCCCCCAAAGGATTGACCCCGGTACAGATCAGCAGCCTTGTCCGCAACAATATTGCCCCCTATGTTGATTTTGAGGCAGCCGCTTCGGTTGCGTGTGGCCAGTATTGGTATCAGGCGACGGCAAGCCAGCAGAGCCGTATCACCGCAGAATTCAAGGAACTGCTGATCCGTTCCTATTCCAAGGCTTTGGGCAAGGTCAACAACAGGACGACAATGGATGTCTATCCAGCCACCTACAATGCCAATAATACAGCCACGGTTCCTGCCCGCATCAATAACAACGGCACCAGCACCCCATTGTTCTTCGGACTGACGGCGAATTCAGGCAGCTGGAAGATTTTTGATGCGAATTTCGCCAATATCTGGTTGATTTCTTCTTCTTTCAAGACCCAGTTCACCGGTATCATCAAGAAATCCGGTATCGATGGCCTGATTGCCAACCTGGCAAAGAAAAATGGTCACAAATAAGGATGGAGTCTGCATGACGTTCACTGTCACAGCACTTGATTTCACCAATGCAAAAGCCCTTCTTCAGGAAGGGCTTGATGCTGTTTCACGCGGTGAAAGTGAGTATGATCTTGGTATGTTGACACAGGTGGATTCTGCCAGTGTCTCTGTCATGCTTGCGTGGCAGCGCGCTGCAGTCAGGTCAGGCAGAAGGCTCCGGTTCCTGAATGTTCCTGCCAGTCTGGTCAATCTTGCCGACCTTTATGGCGTGACGGAACTGCTGGGTCTGACAGAACACGTCACCGCTTCTTGAACACCGCCGTACAGGCGGCTTTTCTGGTTTTTTGAGCATCAGGAAATGCCATTGAATGCCATAGAGATTTCCCATATCCATAAGCGTTATCAGTCGTTGCAGGCGCTTGATGATGTGTCCATCAGGGTGGAGCAGGGGGAGTTTTTTGGTCTGTTGGGCCCGAATGGCGCCGGGAAGACGACGCTGATTTCCATTATGGCAGGATTGGTTTTTGCGGATTCCGGCTATGTCCGCATTATGGGGCATGATGTTGTCCGTGATTATCAAGAGGCGAGACGGATGCTGGGCGTTGTTCCTCAGGAAATCGTTTTTGACCCGTTTTTCACGGTTCGGGAGATGCTTCGTATCCAGTCTGGTTTTTTTGGCATGAGAAACAATGATGACTGGATTGATGAAATCATGTCGAACCTTGACCTGACTGACAAGGCGGATGTGAATACACGGGCATTGTCGGGAGGGATGAAACGCCGTCTGCTTGTGGCGCAGGCACTGGTGCATAAACCGCCGGTCATCGTGTTGGATGAACCGACAGCCGGGGTGGATGTCGAACTGCGCCAGAGTCTTTGGCAGTTCATCGGACGCCTTAACCAGGAAGGCCATACGGTTGTCCTGACAACGCATTATCTTGAGGAGGCACAGACATGGTGCAACCGGATTGCGATGCTCAAGAGTGGCCAGGTGGTTGCATTGGATTCTACAGAAGCGCTTATCCATCAGGCATCAGAACCACAGCTTGTCCTGCAGATAGAGGGTGATCTGCCGGATTCCCTGAAACAGTTGGTGTTGCGGAGCAGAATTTCCGGCAATACAGGGAATTGGGTGCTCAGGATCAATCAATATGGGGATATCGGGCATATCCTGTCAGAACTTGAGAAACAGCGGGTCGCTGTCAACAGCCTTCAGGTCCAGGAGCCTGACCTTGAAGAGGTTTTCCTGCAGATCATGGATTCGAGAGGGCATTAGGATGGCTTTCACGATTTTCCAGACCCTGTTCATCAAAGAGGTCAGGCGTTTTCTCAAGGTTTCCATCCAGACTGTGATGGCGCCTGTGCTGACATCCCTGCTCTATATGCTGATTTTTGGTCATGCATTGAGTGATTATGTCCAGGTGTATCCTGGCATTACTTACACAGCGTTTCTGGTGCCCGGGCTTGTCATGATGACCCTGATGCAGAATGCCTTCGCCAATTCGTCCTCTTCGCTCATCCAGGCCAAGATCAATGGCAGTATTGTTTTCATGCTGCTTTCGCCGGCGTCATACACGCAGATTTATTTTGCTTATGTGCTGGCATCTGTGGTGCGTGGCATCGTTGTCGGGGCAGGTGTTTTTGTCATTACGGTTTTCTTTGTCATGCCGACCGTGTATTCGTTGGGATGGATCTTTTTCTTTGGATTTGCCGGCGCGGGGCTTTTGGGGACGATGGGACTCATCGCCGGTATCTGGGCAGAAAAGTATGAACATCTTTCAACCTTCCAGAATTTCATGATCATGCCCGCCACTTTTCTTTCAGGGGTGTTTTATTCCATCCATTCCCTGCCTGGTTTCTGGGAGCATGTTTCAGGATTCAATCCGTTTTTTTATCTGGTGGATGGCTTCCGGTATGGCTTTTTTGGCCATTCAGATGTCAATCCGTGGACAAGTTTGGTGATAGTCAGCATATTTTTTTGCTTTTTTGCGTTGAAAATTTTACGGTCGCGCTCGAATTAATTTTTTTAATCATGCTCGAAGTTAAGAATATTTTATGATTTTTCACATAATGTATAATTTTTCAGGGTGAAATTTTTAAAAATGCAAATATCCGAAATTTTAGACCGCATAAACACC
>CALGGD010000012.1 GCA_937916185.1 uncultured Oxalobacter sp.
GATGCGGCGGACACCGGGGTTGCGGAACGCGCCCAGGACATTGAAGGAGATACGCGGCAGCATGCCGATTTTCTTCAGCCAGGGAATCTGGATGCCCAACTGCAGCAGCCCACCGACGAAAACAGCCCCCGCCAACGCCAGGATCGGCCTGTCCAGCAAGGGCGCGACAAAAAGCGATGCGATGATGAAGGAGATGTTCAGCAGGACCGGCGTGAAGGCCGGAATCCGGAATTCACGGTTTGTATTGAGGATCCCGCCTGCCAGTGCGACCAATGACATGAACAGGATATAGGGAAACATGATCTGGGTCATCAGGACAGAAACACTGAAGATTTCTGTATCGCCGTCAAGCCCTGTCGCAATGGCATAGACAACATAGTTTGCAAAGGCAATCCCAAGGATGCAGACCAGGACCAATGTCCATACCAATGCGGTGGCGACCCTGTCAACCAGCTGTTTTGTCTCCGCCTTGTCCTTTTTGTTGGTGTATTCCGCCAGGATCGGGACAAACGCCTGCGAGAAGGCCCCTTCCGCAAAGAGCCTTCTCAGCAGGTTGGGAATCCGGAATGCGACAAAAAACGCATCGGTCAGACCGGATGCGCCAAACGCCTTTGCCACAAGCAGTTCCCGTATCAGGCCGGTGATGCGGGAAAGCAGGGTGAATGCGGATACCGAGAAAAACGTCTTAAGGAAGTTCATGGGAGGGCATTATATCCCCCTGCCGTTGGATTTTTCACTTTACCGGCCACTTTTTACCGCTTGGTGCTGTTGCAACAGGCGTCTCCAAAGCTTTGACTTTCCGCCAGATTCCTATATAATTCGAAGTTTACTTTTTTCCGTCCTGATTTTTCAGGTTTTTCAACATTGTTTTCTGATGGAGTTTCCATGTACGCGGTCATAAAAACCGGCGGCAAACAGTATAAGGTCACCGCTGGCGAAAAATACAAAGTAGAACAGATACCTGCGGAAGTTGGATCCGAAATCACCCTTGACCAGGTCCTGGCTGTCGGCGAAGGCGAATCAATCCGCATCGGCACCCCGCTGGTCGAAGGTGCAACGGTTCTGGCAAAGGTTGTTTCTGAAGGTCGTCATAAGAAGATCAAGATTTTCAAGATGCGCAGGCGCAAGCATTATCAGAAACGCCAGGGGCATCGTCAGAACTACACTGAACTGGAAATTGTTTCCATCAATGCCTGATCATCACCGGATGAGGCGGCCATTGGCCGCCCCGGTTTGAAAAACTTAATTCTGGAGTCTTAAAATGGCACATAAAAAAGGGGGCGGCACCACCCGCAATGGACGTGAATCCGAATCCAAACGCCTGGGCGTCAAGGTTTACGGCGGTCAGACCATCAATGCCGGTGGCATCATCATCCGCCAGCGTGGCACCAAGATCCATGCCGGTGAAAATGTCGGTATGGGCAAAGACCACACCCTGTTTGCCCTGGTTGACGGTACTGTGAAGTTCACCGTCAAGGGTGCAGACAAGAAACATTATGCAACCGTTGTCCCTGCTGAAGCGGCATAAGCAAGGCTGCTGACAGGAATACAGGGATACCGGGTCAGGCTGGGCATTTCCTGGCAGGTTTCCCGGGGTTCTGCATCTGGACATGATGGCCCTGCCGGCAATGGCAGGGCCTTTTCATTATCTGCAGGATGTCTTATGAAATTCATCGATGAGGCAAAAATCGAAGTCATCGCCGGCAACGGCGGAAACGGTGCCGCTTCTTTCAACCGGGAGAAGTTCCGGCCGATGGGCGGTCCTGATGGTGGCGACGGCGGCAGGGGCGGAAGCATCTGGGCAGTCGCCGACAACAATGTCAATACGCTCATCATCCGTTGCCACATAAGCATCATCCAACACACCAGTCACTTGCTCATACACCCTCTGTATAACTGGTTTGCCTCCCAACATTGCCAAAGGCTT
>CALGGD010000013.1 GCA_937916185.1 uncultured Oxalobacter sp.
TTCCATGTCCAATGCGAAAGGCTTTGATGTCAAGCATTACATGGGGGTCACCGAGCATATCATCCATATGATTGCCCAGCTGATGGGCGTCAGCGCACATGAGGCCGCACGCCATTTCATCCTCGGTCTGAAAGACATGGGGGGTGTCATGCCACCGAAGTTCATGACCCAGCTCGTCACCGCACTGCGTAAAGAATGGCCGGAACTGGTCCTTCACTACCACCGTCATGTCACCGATGGACTGTTCCTGCCGGCATGTGCCGCCGCAGCGGAAGCCGGTTGCCAGATTGTTGACGTTGCGTTGGGTTCCTCTGTCCGCAGTTACGGTCAAGGTGATGTCCAGTCACTGGTTGCCTACCTTGAAGATGAACTGGGACTCAAAACCAACCTCGACAAAGATGCCATCCGTGACGCGAACTTTGTCTGCAAACAAATCATGCCTTACTTCGACCGTTACTGCGCTCCTTACTTCCAAGGTGTGGACTACGATGTCGTCCGTCATGGCATGCCGGGTGGTGCTACTTCCTCTTCCCAGGAGGGGGCAATGAAACAGGGGCATATCCACCTGTTGCCTTTCATGCTGCGTTTCCTGGAGCAGACCCGCAAGATTGTCCGCTACCACGACGTCACCCCAGGCAGCCAGATTACCTGGAACACCTCTTTCCTGGCTGTCACCGGTGCGCATCGACGCGGTGGGGATGCTGAAGTCCGTCATCTGCTGGATGTCCTGGAGGCTGTCAACAGCATACCGGAAGGGAAACTGTCTGAAGACCTGAAAAAAGACCGGCTGATCATCTACCGTGACTGCAATGATGCATTCCGCAACCTGCTTTTGGGCAGATTCGGCCGTATGCCACTCGGTTTCCCGCCGGATTGGGTTTATGAAAGTGCATTCGGTGTCAACTGGAAAGATGCAATTGCCCGCCGTACGGAAGTCTCTCCGATTGAAGCATTGCCAGCTGCCAACCTGGCGGCCTTGAAAGATGAATGCACCCGATTGCTGAAACGCGAACCGACCCCTGAGGAATTTGTCATGTACCTGAACTTCCCTGGGGATGCATTGAAGACCATCCAGTTCCAGGCACAGTTCGGTGATCCAAACTGCCTGCCGCTGCATATCTGGTTTGAAGGGATGCAGGTCGGCGAAACCCTCATGTTCCGTGATTCTGAAGGAAAACCTCATCAGCTGCAGATCATTTCCATCTCACGTCCCAATGATGCCGGTAGATGTACTGTCCGTTACATCCTTGATTCTGAATTCATGACCACTGCTGTCCAGTTGGGACAGGGAAGTGGGCAGGGACTCAAAGGTGTCACCATGGCTGACCGGAATGACATCTATCAGGTGGCGGCACCAAGTGCCGGTGACCTGTGGGTCATGTATGTCTCCCCTGGCGACATCGTCAAGAAAGGTTCTGAAATCTTCAATGTCTCCATCATGAAACAGGAAAAAGCCGTCTTGGCACCTTGTGATGGGATTGTCAAACGGGTCCTCAAGACCGCAGATTTCAAGGCGAACAAAAAAATGGTCCCTGTCCGTGAAGGTGAACTGCTTGTCGAACTGGGGCCAATCCCACAGATGTGCCCGAACGAAGCCTGTGGCCACCATATCGGCAGCACCGACGCCCGTTACTGCCCATACTGTGGAACCAACCTGCATTGATGGAATGCCAGGCAGACAATCAACCTGATTCCTTGAAAAGTCCCGGGAAACGCTTTCCGGGACCTTTGCTTGCTGAATACGACAGAATGTAACAGCCGTAACACATATACAACTTTACTGTCATTCCAGTTTCTATAAATTAATATATGTCCATCACGATTGATAAAATCATGATTCGGTATTTTGTTTCCTTCAACATTCCAAGGAGTCCATAATGAAAAAATTCTTGGCAGGTCTGCTGGCATTCGCTGTTGCAGGTGCGGCATTTGCATATGGCCCCGGCCCACGCCATTACCGCAGCGATGGTCCACGCTATCATCGGTCAGGCGGCTATGGCGGTGGCTATCATCGTGGTCCAGGCTATGGTGGCGGCTATCATCGTGGCCCAGGTTATCATCGTGGTCCAGGCTATGGCGGTGGCTATCATCGTAGTTACCACCGTTGGTAATCAGAAACTTGACTGTCATCAACCCGCATTTCCCGATGCGGGTTTTTCTTTGCCCGTCAGCAAGAAAAACGAAACCATGCTATCCTGTTCAGACAGGCGGAAAAACAGAACAAGAAGACAGACCGCCATCTCCCATAACAATCCACTGAAAAGGAGAAAGACATGGCACATTCACTCCCACCGCTTCCCTATGCAGAAAACGCCCTTGAACCCGTCATCTCGGCAGAGACCATCAGTTACCACTATGGCAAGCACCATAAATCCTATGTGGATACACTTAACCGCCTGATTGCAGGGTCGGAATACGAAAACCTCAGCCTGGAAGACATCATCCGCAAAGCCAGTGGCGGTATCTTCAACAACGCCGCACAGGTCTATAACCATACCTTCTACTGGAATGGACTCACACCAAACGGCAAAGGCAGGCCTGATGGCGCCCTGCTCTCCGCAATCGAGAAAAAATGGGGGACCTTTGAAGACTTCCAGAAAGCTTTCACCGCATCTTGTACTGGCAACTTCGGGTCAGGCTGGACATGGCTGGTGAAAAAAACCGACGGGACACTTGATATTATCAACACCTCCAATGCCGCAACGCCGGTCACAGGCGACAGCATCCCGCTGCTCACCTTCGATGTATGGGAACATGCCTACTACATCGACTACCGCAACGCCCGTGCGAAATATGTCGAGTCCCTCTGGCAGATTGTCAACTGGGATGAGGTCGCCAGACGGTTAGGCTGACAGGACGGCAACAGCAGAAGACTGGAAGGGCAGGACCCGGCGCTTGCCCTTTCCCATTCAAGCAGACAGTAATACTATCTGTATCAAAGATTGTTGCAAAGTTTGTCATCAAAGCAGGAAATTTTTCCAAGACAACATGTCATTCTGTTATTATTAATACTGTTTAAATATATAGTATTTTCACCTCAGATGCGAATTTCCCAGAACCGACAGCTTGAACTTTTTACTGCCCCTCATGCAAAGAATGGTAAAAAGGTGGAAGGCTTGCGGGTTGTGTCCCTTTTCTCTGGGGCTGGCGGTCTTGATATCGGATTTGAAAACGCTGGATTTAAAACTATCTGGGCGAATGATATTGATAAGGATTCTTGCGAAACCCATCGTATGTGGTCGCAAGCCCAAGTCATATGTCAGGATATCAAGGATATCGACCCTGACGATGTTCCCGACTGTGATATTGTCATTGGCGGTTTCCCATGCCAAGGATTCAGCCTGGCAGGTCCTCGAAAAATTGATGATAAGCGGAATGCCTTATATAAATTTTTTGTTTCCATCCTTGAACGTAAACAACCCAAGGTTTTTGTAGCAGAAAATGTCAAAGGCATCCTGACATTAGGCAATGGAAAAATCATTGAAGCAATCCTGCAGGATTTCTCTGACCGGGGTTACAACGTCATTCCAAAATTGATTAATGCCGCTGACTATGGTGTCCCTCAAGACCGGTTCCGGGTCATTATGGTCGGATGGAGAAAAGACCTTAAAGTTACAGACTGGTCATTCCCAGAACCATTAAAAATAAAAACAACACTTAAAGAAGCATTAGCTGACTTACCTCCCCCTAAACCGGAAGAGATTTGCACTGCACCATATTCTTCCCGATATATGAGTAGGAATCGGCGTAGGGACTGGAATGAACAATCTTTTACAATCCCTGCAATGGCCAAACAAGTCGCTCTATGGCCGGGTTCGCCTGAAATGAGCAAAAATGGTCCAGATGATTGGTCATTTGGAAATGGTACAAGCAGACGCCTATCTTGGCGTGAAGCTGCAGCTATCCAGACATTCCCAAAAGAAATGGAATTTTCTGGAAACCTCACCAGCATATACAAGCAGATTGGTAACGCTGTTCCTGTCAGGCTAGCTGAAGCCATTGCAAAATCAATCAAACCGATTCTGGAAAAACATGGCAACCAAACAGAATGAAACGGGAAAGGCTTTTGAATTTGCCTGCTTGAAAGAAATTGCTGGTAAAGCAACCTCTCTAGGAATCCATGTAACTATCATTGAGGATGCAACGTACCACCAAGGCAAATCCAACTATAGCCAACTTCCACCAGAATCGCAGTCAAACTACACCCAAGGAGCCAGAGCTGCCTTACAGTTCATTTTCGACTGTGAGCCTTACCTTTATGACAAGGTACTGGCAACAGACCTCGAACTCTCAATGCAGCCCGACGGAAGAGGACAACAAGGTGATGTCCGTGATTTACTGTTTCTACGCTGGGAATCATCAAAACAGAAAAAACGATGGGAATGTGGCATTTCCTGCAAGCATAACCACGCAGCAGTCAAACACCAGCGAGTCGGCTTCTCTCCTGATTCAGATTTCATTAGAAACTGGTGCCCTTCATTCACCTGTTCAAAAGGTTGGCGGGATGTTGCAGACCATTTCTTCAAAATAACCTCACAGAAGAAACCTTGGAATGATCTGTTTACCAGCAGACTGGACGAGTTGTACCGCCCTGTTATTGACGCTGTCTATGCAGAACTCATGGAACATAAAGAAAATGCTGTTTTCGTAGAAGAATTGTTCTCATTCCTATTGGGCACCATTGACTTCTACAAGGTGATGGCATTTGAACGGGAACGGCTGACACAAGTCAGTGTATTCAATTTCAATGGAACATTAAACCGGAAAACAGCAAAACTCAAAGCTATACGCCAGTTAAAGAAAACCCCTGTCCCAAAACGGATTTTGGCTATCGCCAAGGTGGATTCTATACTCACTATCCATTTTGATTTCGGTTGGTCTGTACGTATGCGCATCCATACAGCAGAAAGCATCAGTACGCCATCATTGAAATTTGACTCTCAATTACAAGGGATTCCTGTAGAACTACTGAACTTGACCTTTCCTTGGTAACAGACAACACAGAAAAACTGTTTTAGAATTTTTGGATATTGCAAGATGAACCTTCAATTCAAATACCCGGAAACATAGGCAAACCCAGGGAAAGTCCAATTCCAAACGTTCCCGATCAAGCCACCATTTTCAATGGAAGCTCAAGCTGGACCTGTCCTTTTTCCTGAGCCTGCCCAGAAAATCCCACAAAGAACTCTTCCGGCAATCCATCCAAAAAACCGGCGACACTGGATGCAATGGCTTGGGCGAGATTGACAGGCACTGCATTGCCAATCTGCTTATACTGTGCAGACATCGAACCTGAAAACTGCCAGTCATCCGGAAATGTCTGGATCCGTGCATATTCACGGACAGTCAGGGGGCGGGTTTCTTCCGGATGGCATCTTTCTGTCTGTTTCTGGCAGGGGGAGGTTGTTAATGTCAGGCAGGGGTCGTCCCATGATATTCTTCTTGCCATTCCACGTTTTCCACCGCCTGAATAGAAACTTTTTCCCATATATTCCTTTTGAACTTCTTGAGGAAGGTCAACCCAGCATCCTCCTGGAGGAACCAGTTTGAGTACTTCTTTTTTCTTGTCTGAATATTCTGTTCCTTCTGATTCGGGAACATCTTTAAGTGCATCACGCAGTACGGGTTTGCCTTTGATTTTTTTGGGATAGTTAAATATTAATCCTTTTCTGGTTCCAATAAGAAACATTCTTTTTCTTTTTTGGTAAAGGGTAATTTAGAATCTGCTTTGTTTCCTA
>CALGGD010000014.1 GCA_937916185.1 uncultured Oxalobacter sp.
CGGAAGACTGTACTTATCAGGCATGGAACAAACCCAAGGACATCGGGGAGGGCAAACCTGACCTTGAAATCAAAAAAGGCTCTGCCCAGATGATCCGGTACCCTTCCTGCCATTTCTGGAGCTACAGCTTCCTGAAGGGGGATACCGGGATTGACATCAGCCGCCCCACCTATGCCAATTGGGAAGGGAAAGACCATCACCCCGAATGTGACTGGGCGGATGGTATGCTGGAAGTTTCAATCAGGGGAAAAAGGAAAGCTGTTTATAGGATTCTGCCATGAGAGGGGCTTTTCTTGCATCCAATAGGGGCTTATCAGCTATCCAAGTGAAAAATAAAGTAGAAATTACAGGAAAATCTCCCACGGAACGCCGTTTTTTGATTAGAATAGCGTCCTAGATTCTTCGGCTTGTCTGCAACAAGCAGTTTTGGCTTGTACAGTTTTGTTTTCAGCCCTGGCAGACAAGATTTCCTGATGTGCCTGCGCATTTCCTGTATGGCGTTTTTCGATTGTTTTTTTCCGAACGGTTATGAATAACGATACCAAAGTCATTACGGATGCTTCTTTTGAAGCCGATGTCCTTAAATCCGACAAACCGGTCCTGGTGGATTTCTGGGCTGTCTGGTGCGGTCCCTGCAAGATGCTGTCCCCGCTTGTCGATGCTGCCGCAACCGAATATGCCGACAGGCTGGTCGTCGCCAAGATGAATGTCGATGAGAATCCACAGACCCCCCAGAAATTCGGTATCCGTGGCATCCCGACCCTGCTGCTGTTCAAGAACGGCATCCTGGCAGCCCAGAAAGTCGGTGCCATGAGCCGTGCCCAACTGAAAGCCTTTATCGACGCAAATATCTGATTGACCATAAGGATGATGGTTTTCCTGACTGTCATCCTTCCTGCATTCCCACAGTCTGGAATGCGCTTTCATCTGCCGTAAATTCCTTTTTTGATTATGCATTTATCCGAACTGAAATCCCTCCGTGTATCTGCCCTGCTGGATATGGCCCTGGGTCTTGAGATTGACAATGCCCCCCGTATGCGCAAGCAGGAACTGATGTTCGCCATCCTGAAAAAACGGGCGAAAGCCGGTGAACAGGTCTATGGCGACGGGGTTCTGGAAATCCTGCCTGACGGCTTCGGCTTCCTCCGTTCCCCCGACGCCAGCTATATGGCTTCCACCGATGACATCTATATCTCCCCTTCCCAGATCAGGCGTTTCAATCTCCATACCGGGGATTCGATTGAAGGCGAAGTCCGGACACCGAAAGACGGTGAACGCTATTTTGCCTTGGTGAAGGTTGACAAGGTCAACGGTGCGCCACCGGAAGCCTCCAAACACCGGATGCTGTTTGAGAACCTGACCCCCCTGCATCCAGACAAGCCCCTGAAACTGGAACGCAACATCAGCGCCCAGGAAAACATCACCGGCCGCATCATCGATATGATTGCGCCTATCGGCAAGGGCCAGCGCGGCCTGCTGGTGGCTTCACCGAAATCCGGCAAGACCGTCATGCTCCAGCATATGGCGCATGCCATCACCGCCAACCATCCTGACGTCACCCTGTTTGTCCTGCTGATTGACGAACGCCCAGAAGAAGTGACGGAAATGCAGCGTTCCGTCCATGGCGAAGTCATTGCCTCCACATTCGACGAACCTGCCACCCGTCATGTCCAGGTTGCGGAAATGGTTCTGGAAAAGGCAAAACGCCTGGTTGAAATGAAAAAAGACGTGGTGATCCTGCTGGATTCCATCACCCGCCTTGCCCGTGCCTACAACACGGTCATCCCAGCTTCTGGCAAGGTCCTGACCGGTGGGGTGGATGCCAATGCACTGCAGCGGCCGAAACGGTTTTTCGGTGCCGCCCGCAATGTTGAGGAAGGCGGTTCCCTGACCATCATCGCAACCGCGCTGATTGAAACCGGCAGCCGTATGGACGATGTCATCTATGAAGAATTCAAGGGCACCGGCAACATGGAAGTCCATCTGGAACGCCGTCTGGCTGAGAAGCGGGTTTATCCTGCCA
This sequence comes from uncultured Oxalobacter sp., assembly GCA_937916185.1. GTDB lineage: Bacteria > Pseudomonadota > Gammaproteobacteria > Burkholderiales > Burkholderiaceae_D > Oxalobacter. The sequence goes on from CALGGD010000014.1 coordinate 2,024, forward strand.
TCAACCTGAACAAGTCCGGCACCCGCCGTGAAGAGCTCCTGATCGAACCAAACCTGCTTCAGAAAATCTGGATCCTGCGCAAACTGCTCTATGGCATGGATGAGATTGAAGCGATGGAATTCATCCTGGACAAACTGCGCGCCACCAAGACCAATGCGGATTTCTTCGACCTGATGCGCCGAGGCGGTTGATGACCCAATCGGGGCTGATTGACAGAAAAGCCGTTCAGTGAACGGCTTTTCCTTTTCCAGCGGGAACCGCCCCTTTGTACGGCCTTATTTCGCGAATGGCGGTACAGGCAGTTCCGGCAAAGCAATCTGATTGTCCTTGCTGAACTGGTAATCCTTGAACACGTGTTCCGCTGTCGGCAGCAGATACGAACCGTCCGCCAGCTTATAAGTGGTATCTTTCAGGCGGTATGCATAATGGCCGCAGGTCCAGACGTAATGGTTACGCATATGCGTGCACAGACAGACCTTCTTGGTCTTGACCATGAAACGGCTGTCAGGATGCTTGGCAAGCTCCTGATAATATTCCTCAAGATAAGGACAGGTGCCATTATCCAGCAGATAGCCAAACGCCTCACAGCTCGGCTGGACCCCTGCCCATAATGCCGGGGATTTTTTCAGCATCCGCATCGGGTATCCCGTCGGGGATGCCATATTGACTTCAATATCGTCTTCAGTCGCCTTGAAATATTCCTGCTTGACATGATCCGGCAATCCGGATTCTTTTGTGACGGCGAAACGGGTGGCAACCTGCACCGCACTGGCGCCATCCTCAAGGAACGAAACCGCATCGGAGCCTGTGAAGACCCCGCCACCGGCAATGACAGGGATGGAAAGGCCTTCCTTATCCTGGAAACGGTTGACATCTTTGACAATCGTCCTGAGATCGTAATTGGCCCAGTCAAGCCCGAATCCCAGATGCCCACCGGCAAGCGGCCCCTCAACCACCACATAATCCGGCAGGCGTTTGAGTTTTGCACTGCGGCGCAGGAAAATCTGCAATGCCCGATGGGAAGAGACAATGATACCAATCTTCACATCCCGGAAACGGGGGTGGTCCTCAATCAGCTTGAGGGTGTTCTGATGGAGCCCTGCTGCAAGCGTGATGCCGTCAATGCCGGCATCCATTGCCGCAGACAGACGGGTACGCAGGGTAGCCCGCGCATCATTCATCGTGAGCTTTTCCATGCAGTTGATGAAAATCATCCCATCGCCACGATTGCGCTCCATCACATCGATCAACCCGCGCTCTTTTTATGTAATCAAAATCTAGAGTTGATAAGGCCGTTAGAAGGAGACCATATACATGGCATCAGAAATATGGCCGATACCCCCAAGACGGGCGGCTTCCAATGCCAGCTTCGCCGTCGAAATATCAACGCCCATGCCACCAATGACAATCGGGACATATTCCTTACCGCCTAAAACCAGCCGGAAATCATCTACACATTTCATCAAAACCCCTAGACACAGCGGCACTGTCTTTATGATTAAAATAAGATATTTTCAGAAACCCCATCATAAAAACCGCTAACTTCTTCTATTTTTATGCCATCTTCTTAAAAAATAATCTTTCCTTCTTATCAGGCATTCCTCTGCGGAACGAGTTGCCTTATTATAATTACACCTTAGCAGAATGCAAGCGAACCCTGCCACCGGTAACTGACGGCAGGCAGGCTGCGCCTGCATCCACAATCAGGAAACATCAATGTGACATCAGCACAGGTACCTTTGCGGATTCCAGAACAGTGCGGGTCACACCACCCAGCAGGAACTCACGGAACCGGGTATGACCGTATCCGCCCATGACCAACAGGTCGGTTCCCTGTTCCTCTGCCAATGCCAGCAGGGATTTACCGATATCACGGCTCTGCTGAGGCGGCATGACCTCAACCTCACACCCGACAGCCTGCACCTCACTGTGGCAGACACGGGATGGGCCAAG
>CALGGD010000015.1 GCA_937916185.1 uncultured Oxalobacter sp.
ATTTGAAGTAAAAGAGCTAGACACAGAAAAGGAACTCCTGCCACTCTTTGGTAACATCTGTCCATATGAAGACGAGGAAACAGATAGCATCCACAATATCATTGATACCGTTCACGCCCACACTCTGACTGTATGCTTATCCGCTCTCTCCATGTCTGCCAGCGGGATCAGCCCGTCAGATCTGTTGGTTGAACTGAAAAGCTGCGGCACAGACATTGCTTCCGGGGAAGATGTGGAACTGTATAAGGACGGTGAATTTTCGGAGGGGTTGATGATCGAACATCTAAAAAAGCTGCTCCGCATTACAAATCTGACGGAAGAACAGCAGTATATCCTCTGCAACCTTTCCTTAATGCCTGTATCCTGCATATGGAAGAATCCCTTCGGGAAATGGCTCCGGCTTGGCAGCCTTACGGAAATAAACCGTCTGATAAAATATGGGTTTATCAGTGAAGATAATGAGCGGCGTACCATTGCCCTGCATCCCCTGATCCGGGATATCTGTTTCCAGCAGGCGCGTGAGGCGGATGGCAGCTATGTGGTCTTTGTCAATCCGTTGCTGGTAGACCTGCCTGTCTGGAAGGGGATGGGCACCCGTGTCCTGGTGGTGGACTGTCCTGAAGACCTCCAGGTACAGCGTGTGATGCGGCGGAGTGGTCTTTCTGCTGGACAGGCGAAAGCCATCATCGCTGCACAGGCAACCCGCGAGCAGCGCCTTGCCAGGGCGGATGATGTGATTGTGAATGACCGTGATGCCGGTGAAATCCGCCGCGAAGTCGAATGTCTTCACAGGACCTATCTGGCGATGGCAAAGGATGCTGTGTGATGGAAAAGAGACAGTTCCCTGTTGGTGGACTGAAAGGCGGGATGCCTGGGGTTGGCGGCAATCCGGCCGGTGGATACTTCTTGGATTGGAATTATGGTACTGACTGTCAAATGCCCGATCTGTGGCAAACCTGTTGAATGGACTGAGGAAAGTCCGTTCAGGCCTTTCTGTTCCGACCGCTGCCGCCAGATTGACCTGGGTGCATGGGCGGATGAGGCATACCGTGTCACTTCCCGTCAGGAAGATGAAGATGGCGGGGAAGGACCGTAATGCTTTCAAATACTTGCCAATCGACTGTGCCTGCGTGATAATCTGCTGTATGTATAAGACAATCTTCTCCTCTATCTATCTGATTCCACTGCGTTGGCGTTGGCGTATGCCAAAAGCCTGATTCCCCTGTGCCCTTCGGCACCCGTACACCCTAAGCCCCGACCGGAGCATTCCAGTCCATCCATTTGATATAGACCGATAAAAGGTGGCAGTCATGTTACTGATGATAGACAACTACGATTCTTTTACATACAACATCGTCCAGTATTTCGGCGAACTGGGCGCAGATGTCCAGACTTACCGCAACGACCAGATCACCATTGAAGAAATCGAGAAGCTGGATCCAGACCATATCTGTATCTCACCAGGGCCGAAGACCCCATACGAAGCAGGCATTTCCATGGAGGTGCTGCGGCATTTTGCCGGAAAGAAACCGATATTCGGCGTCTGTCTGGGACATCAGTCGATCGGTGCTGTTTTTGGTGGGAAAATCGTCCATGCCAAACAGGTGATGCATGGCAAGGTCTCTCCTGTATTCCACAATGGCACTGGCGTTTTCAGGGGATTGCCCAATCCCTTCATCGTGACCCGTTACCATTCCCTCGCCATTGAGCGTGAGAGCCTGCCGGACTGCCTTGAGGTCACCGCCTGGACGGAAGACGGCGAAATCATGGGGGTCCGCCATAAGACCTTTGACATCGAGGGTGTCCAGTACCATCCGGAGTCCATCCTGTCTGAACATGGGCATCAACAGCTGAAAAACTTTCTGGAAAGACAATCATGACGACCATTACCCCACGGGAAGCCCTGACCCGTTGTATCGACCACCGGGAAATTTTCCATGACGAGATGCTTGACCTGTTCCGGCAGGTGATGGATGGTGGGATGTCGCCTGTCATGGTGGCAGCCCTTGCCATCGGGCTGCGGGTCAAGAAAGAATCTGTCGGAGAGATTGCGGCGATGGCGGAAATCATGCGTGAATTTGCATTGAAAGTCCCAGTCGGACATCCAGAAAAACTGCTGGATATTGTCGGTACAGGCGGGGATGGTGCGCAAACCTTCAACATCTCGACAACGGCGATGTTTGTTGCGGCGGCCTGTGGGGCTGAGGTTGCCAAGCATGGTTCACGCAGCGTGTCTTCTTCCTCCGGGAGCGCCGATCTCCTGGAGGCATTGGGCATCAACCTGGCATTGCCGCCGGAACAGATCGCCCGTTCCATTGAGGCGACCGGTATCGGTTTCATGTATGCACCGGCACACCACAGTGCGATGCGGCATGTCAAGGCGGTCCGGGAAGAATTGGGTGTCCGCACCGTGTTCAATATCCTGGGGCCGCTGACCAATCCTGCATCTGCCGCCAATATGATGATGGGGGTTTTCCATTCCGACCTGGTCGGCATCCAGGTCCGGGTCATGCAGCGGCTGGGACTCCGGCGGGCACTGGTTGTCTGGGGAAGGGACAACCTGGATGAGATTTCCCTCGGCGCCTCCACCCAGATCGGTGAACTGATTGATGGCAAAATCCGGGAATATGACATCCATCCTGAAGATTTCGGCCTGCGGATGTATGCGAGCCGGAATTTCAAGGTGTCCAATGCCCAGGAGTCCAAAGAGATTGTCTTGGATGTCCTGGGAGGCAGGGCTTCCCCCGCAGCGGATATTGTCGCATTGAATGCCGGGGCCGCCTTGTATGCCGCTGGGATTGCGCCGTCCATTGCAGAGGGACTGAAACAGGCACAGGAAGCACTCAAGAACGGCTCGGCAAAACGCAAGCTGGACCAGTTCACCGCATTCACCCGGCAGGTGGCTTGAGAAGGGTTTTCATCTCAAAGGGGAAAACAGATGTCCGATATCCTCCACAGAATCCTTGAAGTCA
>CALGGD010000016.1 GCA_937916185.1 uncultured Oxalobacter sp.
ATCTCACCACTCGAATTTAAAAGGAAATTAACGGCATCAGTATGACATGTCCTCTGGAAATTCCGTTTTTTGGAATGTAATCCAACATTGATAGTGAATACGAGGGACGTTTTGACATCCATTTATCAAAAGATTTCAGACCATTTTTCACAACTGAAAACAGTTGCCATCAAGTCATTGTTCCAGTCAGGACCAGACCGTTTCCCGTCTATGACGGTGTCTGTTGGTGGCTTGATGCTGGATTATTCAAAGAATCAAGTGACTGCTGAGACGTTGCGGTTATTGCTTCAACTGGCTGAAGAGCGAGGTGTTGCTGCTGTTCGTGACGCAATGTTTACGGGCGAGAAAATCAATGTCAGTGAGAACCGGGCGGTGTTGCATACTGCATTGCGTTCTACGCGGTCTGAATCCATTTTTGTCGATGGTGAGGACGTGGTTCCTCGAATCCAATCCGTGCTGAACCGGATGCAGTTGTTGACCCAGAAAATCCATTCCGGTGAATGGCAGGGATTCACGGGCAAGCGTATAACGGATGTGGTCAATATCGGTATTGGCGGTTCTGATCTTGGCCCCCGTATGGTTGTTAGGACATTGCGCCGTTATTGGCTGAAATCTGTGAATCTGCATTTTGTTTCCAATGTCGATGCCCATGACCTTGAATCCGTATTGAGCCGGGTCAATCCAGAAACTACTTTGTTTATTGTTTCATCCAAGTCGTTTACAACGAAAGAAACGATTATGAATGCGCAGTCTGCGCGTCAATGGTTCTTGGATTCTGGTGCTGATGCTACTGATGTCAGGAAACATTTTATAGCGGTGACCGCGAATGTGGATGAAGCGGAATCATTCGGAGTTCATGAAGCCAATATCTTCCCGATGTGGGACTGGGTTGGTGGCCGTTATTCAGTCTGGTCTGCAATCGGCCTGCCGGTGATGCTGGCAGTGGGTGTCAATCATTTCATGGAATTCCTGTCCGGTGCGCATACGATGGATGTGCATTTTAAAGAAGCGCCATTAGAGCGCAATATGCCGGTGCTGTTGGCGCTTATTGGCATCTGGAACCGTAATTTCCTTGGCTATCATACTTTGGCAGTTGCGCCTTACCATGAAGACCTGTTTGTTTTTTCCCGTTGGCTGCAGCAGCTTGAGATGGAAAGCAATGGTAAGGGTGTTCAGAAGAACGGAGAGCCTGTGACTTGTGAGACCAGCCCAGTTATTCTGGGCAATACGGGAACCAATGGTCAGCATTCTTATTTCCAGCTTTTCCATCAGGGGACGGATATTTGTCCTGTGGATTTCATTGCAGTGCTGAAACCCAGTCATTCATTTGATAAGCATCATGCGGTCCTGCTTGCCAACTGTTTTGCACAGGCTGAGGCGTTGATGCGGGGAGCTGATCCGCAGAAAGCCAAGGAGTATATGCTTGCCAAGGGGATTCCTGCTGAACGGGTTGAATCACTGCTCAAGCAGACGCAGTTTGAAGGTAACCGCCCGAGCAATATGATTGTGATGAATGAGCTCCGGCCTGAAACGTTGGGGGCATTGATGGCGCTTTATGAGCACAAGGTGTTCGTGCAGGGGGTTATCTGGAACATCAACAGTTTTGACCAGTGGGGGGTTGAGCTGGGCAAGGCGCTGGCGACCAATATCCATAAGGAACTTACCGGCGAGGCTGTCTTTGAGCATGACAGTTCGACTGCAGGGCTGATTGAACTGGCAAAAGCTGCTTTGTAAGAAACTTTCTTTCTATTCGCAACATCTTTGCCAAGGAAAAGATGTTGTTGTCATATTTTCGTCCATCAAAAGACGGTTTCAGGTTAGCATAACAAGATATCGCTATCTTTTTTGTGAATTATGTTTCCGATTCAGGTATTCATATGGTGGGTGGTATCAGAAAAATCAGCATCAGAGGGTTCAAGTCCATCAGGGAACTGAGAGATTTTGAGCTTCGGTCCTTGAATGTCATTATCGGGGCAAATGGTGCGGGTAAAAGCAATTTCATCCAAGTATTCCGGATGTTGATGGCTATGGAGCGGAAGGGGTTTGGTAAGTTTATCCGGGAGAATGGTGGTGCGGATAATTTTTTGTACAATGGCCC
>CALGGD010000017.1 GCA_937916185.1 uncultured Oxalobacter sp.
CGCCTTGGGCAATCCTTGGGCAAGGACGATGCGATAGGGAAGCTCACGCTCAACGGAATGATGGGCAACAATCCTGACCGAAGCCCTGCCTTTGCTGAGAGACAGCAGTTCCGCCTCATATTCCCCGCCTTTGCCATTGAACAAGGTCACTTTACCGCCAACAGCAAGCCGAAGCACCATCAGATGCCTTGCAACAGCTTGAGGCAGGTCGGTTTCCATTCCGGCAATCAGGTCGGCATCACAGAAAAAGCGTGGCATAAAAGTCCTATCCCATCTTGATTCAGGTCTTCCGGGCAGACAGCCCGACATCATCGTCAATACTCTCTGGTAGAATATTAGATTAAATCCTTTCTGGCGTAATTCAAACCATTTTTTCTATGGCGGTCATGAACAAGACGTTACCTGTAACTAAAATGCCTGGCCCCATCCGCGCGCTGGCAATGGACGCGATTCAAAAGGCCAATTCCGGCCATCCAGGCATGCCAATGGGTATGGCGGATATCGCTGTCGCCCTCTGGGCAGGTCATTATCAGCATAACCCTGCCAATCCCCAGTGGTTCAACCGTGACCGTTTTGTCCTGTCCAATGGGCATGGTTCGATGCTGCATTACGCGCTGCTCCATCTGACAGGTTATGACGTTTCCATTGAAGACCTGAAACAGTTCCGCCAGTTCGGTTCCAAGACACCGGGGCATCCTGAAGTCCATGTCACGCCTGGTATCGACACAACGACTGGCCCTCTGGGTCAGGGCATCACCAATGCGGTGGGGATGGCGCTGGCTGAAAAGCTGCTGGCACAGGAATTCAACCGTCCGGGGTTCAATCTGGTTGACCATTACACCTATGTGTTCATGGGCGATGGCTGCATGATGGAAGGCATCTCCCATGAAGCCTGCTCCCTGGCGGGGACATGGAAACTGGACAAACTGATTGCCCTGTATGATGACAACGGGATTTCCATTGACGGGGATGTCTCCGGCTGGCTGACTGATGACACCCGGAAACGTTTTGAATCCTATGGCTGGCAGGTCATTCCGGCAGTTGATGGCCATGACATTGCGGCAGTGGACAGCGCCATTCAAACAGCAAAGCAGTCTGATAAGCCGACCCTGATTATCTGCAAGACCATCATCGGTAAAGGTTCCCCCAACAAAGCCGGCCTGAACAAGGTTCATGGTGCCCCTTTGGGTGATGAGGAAATCGCAGCAACCCGCAAAGCCATCGGCTGGGATGCAGAACCTTTTGTCATTCCCCAAGATGTCTATGACGCCTGGGGTGC
>CALGGD010000018.1 GCA_937916185.1 uncultured Oxalobacter sp.
TTGCAAAACCATGCTGTGGTTTTCCGGTCAGCAGAGCTTATGTTTGCCCAACAGCATTGACAGCAGGTCAAACAATTCCTGCTTCATGTCACGGCGGTCGACAATCCGGTCAACCGCGCCTTTTTCCAGCAAGAATTCCGACCGTTGGAAACCTGGTGGCAGTTTTTCCCGGACAGTCTGCTCAATCACCCTCGGACCGGCAAAACCGACCAGCGCCTTCGGCTCAGCCAGGACAACATCACCCATGAAAGCGAATGATGCGGAAACCCCGCCCATCGTCGGATCGGTCAGCACAGTCAGGAAAGGCAGCCCCGCTGCTGACAGATTGGTCAGGCTCATGTTGGTCTTCGCCATCTGCATCAGGGAAAGCAGTCCTTCCTGCATCCGGGCACCGCCAGATGCGGTGATGCAGACAAAAGGCACTTTACGGTCGATTGCCGCATTGACCCCACGGACAAAGCGTTCACCGACAACCGACCCCATTGAACCGCCCATGAACTCGAACTCAAAGCAGGCGACCACCACCGGCAGGGTATTGATGGAACCTCCCAGCACGATGAGTGCATCGGTCTCGCCTGTCGCCTTTTCCGCATCCTGAAGCCGGTCAGGATAACGTTTGCTGTCCTTGAACCCCAGTGAATCGACTGGACCGACTGTCTGCCCGATTTCATAACGCCCTTCAACATCCAGCAACAGATTCAACCTCTCACGGGCGCGGATACGCATATGATGGCTGCACTGCGGACAGACACGGACATTGTCATCGAGGTCAGAACGGTAAAGCACCGCTTCGCAGGACGGGCATTTCACCCAAAGACCTGCCGGCACACGGCGCTGGTTCACCTGATTCTGAATCCGTGGCAACGCTTTATTGTCGAGCCAACTACTCATCTTCTCTCCTGGTCAGACAGACCGTCATGGTCGGTACACGGTCTGTTTCCATGCGGGTCAACCGCTGAATTTCTCTTACAAGGCGCTATTAGAAACCTAAACAGCCTGTTCGTCCAGCGCCTTGCGGACCGGTTTCAGGAATGCCACCACCGCAGCAGGCGCCTCCTCTGGGGAGACCTTATCCATTTCCTGGATAAGACGGGTTCCCATCACCACCGCATCCGCAGCCTGTCCCAGCCGATGCGCCGTTTCAGCATCACGGACGCCGAAGCCGACCGCCACCGGGAACGGGACAACCGCCTTGATCCGGTTGATGCGCTGCCGGACTTCTGTGACATCGATATTGGCAGCGCCTGTCACCCCTTTCAGGGAAACATAATAGATGAAGCCGCCGCCAATCCGGGCAACATGCTGGATGCGCTCATCCACCGAGGTCGGCGCCAGCAGGAAAATCATATCCATTCCACGAGCCCTCAGCATCGCTGCGAATTCCTCGGATTCCTCCGGCGGATAATCCACGACCAGCAC
>CALGGD010000019.1 GCA_937916185.1 uncultured Oxalobacter sp.
CAGGGCATCGGGCTGATCCCTTGGAGCCCATTGGGCCGTGGTTTCCTTGCCGGAAACCGCAAGATGGATGACAAGGATGCCACCAAGAACAATTCTGCAACCGCCCGCGCGAAATCGGATGAGCAGGCCATGCGCTATTTCTACCGGGATGCCGATTTCGCCGTGGTCGATGCCTTGTCAAAGGTCGCCAATGCCCGTGGCCTGTCGAATGCGCAGGTCGCCTATTCCTGGCTGCTGCATAAAGGTGTGACGGCACCGATTGTCGGCGCATCAAAGCCCCACCATCTTGAACAGGCAATCGCCGCTGCGGATATCCAGCTTTCCGCTGAGGAAATCGCCGCGCTTGAGGCGCCTTACCGGCCACACCGGGTCACCGGCCACCGGTGAAAACCTGCTGAACAGGCAGACCCGCCCAGTCAGAAAGACCGGGACGGGAGCCTGTGCCATTCCCCTGGCCTGAACGGCATTCCCCAGACCGTTGTAACTGGCGAACATATGTATAATCATGTTCATCGGACGCAAAGACGAACTGGCATTCCTCCAGAAACAGGCAAACCCCAGCAGGCGACCGCCACTGATTCCGCAAAGTACAGAGGCAATCTTCTAAATCCCTGATTTTGTCAACCATGAATAAGCGTATCAGGGCATTTGCCTCATCACGATTATGGTCATCATGATAATACAATCTTTTTATTTTTATCAGTTATAATGGACAGGAATTGAATTTTTTTAAGATCCATCAGATACAACTGATAAAAAATTAGGTACTGACATGATCAAACGTGAACGGTACATGGCGCAAATCCGCCCTTTCATCGGGAAAGACCTTGTCAAGGTCCTGACCGGCATCAGGCGTTGCGGGAAATCCGTGATGCTGTCACTCATCCAAGACGAACTGGCCTCAACCGGGATTTCCCGTGATCAGTTCATTGCCATCAACCTGGAGCAGCTGGACAATGCCCATCTCCGCACAGCCAAAGCCCTCCACGCAGAACTCAGACAGCGCATCGGCAGGATCCATGGCAAAGCCTATCTGTTCCTGGATGAGATTCAGGAAGCCGCTGATTGGGAGTGGTGTGTCAATTCCCTGCGGGTTGATGCTGACTGCGATATTTATATCACCGGTTCAAATGCAAAACTGCTGTCCGGCGAACTGGCGACCTATCTGGCAGGCCGTTATGTCACCTTCACCCTCTATCCCTTCTCATTCAGTGAATTCCTGGACATGCTCCAGCAGGCAGGTCAATCTGCCGACAAGGCGGCAGCCTTCCGTCAATACATCCAGTTTGGCGGAATGCCTTTCCTCTCCCATCTCCTGAACAGCCCTGAAGCCCGCTTCCAGTATCTCCGTGATGTCGGGAACGCCATCATGCTGAAAGACATCGTCAGCCGTCACAACATCCGTGACATCGACCAGCTGGAACGGATTGTGCGTTATATCTTCGCCAATATCGGGCAGCCATTCAGCGCAACCAGCCTTTCCAGATACTTCAAGAATGAGAAACGGGCCATATCAACCGAAACGGTCTTGAACTACATCCGTTTCTGTACAGAAGCCTGCCTATTCCATAAAGTCAGTCGGGAAGAC
>CALGGD010000020.1 GCA_937916185.1 uncultured Oxalobacter sp.
CAGACCATGCCTGCATGTCCCTGGAAGGCATTTGGCAACGTCTGCCCTTCCCCTCCAAACCGTGCCAGCGTGTCAGTGAACCGCACTTGGCACCGTTTCCACGGGCAAACCCCAAGCCAGTCAGGAACTGTTCCACAGATCCTGAAAAAACCGCCTGCGGCAGCAGAACCCGCAAAACATCATACGTAGCTGATGAAGAGGTCATGTACAGACCTTGCTTAGGTCATGCACGATCTATGCAAAGGACTTGAAAAAACACTTCTGGACTGCCAGAATCCTATTTTATAAAAATGCGGATTACCGCATTAATGTAAAACAGAAACACAAGGGTACCATGATGGAAACAATTGCCCGGGACACCTATCTGAACAAGTTGATTTCCAAAAAACATAACGGTCTCATCAAGGTTGTCACCGGTATCCGCAGATGCGGGAAATCGTACCTGCTGTCCAACCTGTTCAGGAACCATCTACTGGATGACGGTGTACCGCCTGACCATATCATTGAGATATCCTTCGATGCCTTCGAGAACCGGCGGTATCGTGATCCGGAGGTGCTGTATCCCTATGTAAAAGGACTGGTCAGTGACAGTGACATCTACTATATCCTCTTGGATGAAGTTCAGATGCTGGATGATTTCGAGTCGGTGCTCAATGGTCTGGCACGGATGCCCAATGTCGATCTGTATGTGACCGGCAGCAATGCGAAGTTCCTGTCAAAGGACATCATCACAGAGTTCCGAGGGCGGGGCGATGAGGTACCGATGTTCCCATTGACCTTCTCAGAATTCATGAGTGTCTATCCTGGTGACCGTCAGGATGGCTGGCGGGATTATGTGCTTTATGGTGGACTTCCCTTGGTATTGAACTTCCAGACACCTGACCAGAAAGCCAGTTTCCTGAAATCCCTGTTCGATGAGACTTACCTTTCTGACATCATCGGCCGCAACCACATCAGGAACAGGGCGGAATTGGAGGAACTGCTGAATATCCTGTCATCATCCATCGGTTCACTGACAAATCCGAACAAGCTGTCAGCGACCTTCAAGAGCGTCAAGAAGAAAATCCTCTCCGCACCGACCATCAAACGGTACATCGACTGTCTGTCCGATGCCTTTTTGATTGACAGTGCGATGCGCTATGACATCAAGGGAAAGAAATACATCGACACACCTTCAAAGTATTATTTCACCGACCTTGGGCTCCGGAATGTCAGGCTCAATTTCCGGCAGGTCGAGGAAACCCATGCGATGGAGAACATCATCTTCAATGAACTGAAAGTCCGTGGCTACAATGTGGATGTCGGGATTGTCGTCTCCAATGAACGGAACAAGGATGGGCAGAACATCCGCAAGCAGCTGGAAATCGACTTTGTCTGTAACAAGGGTTCCAAACGGATTTACATCCAGTCAGCCCTTTCAATGCCAGATGGACAGAAAACTGCCCAGGAACAGCGTCCCTTGATGATGACCGGAGACGGTTTCAAGAAAATCATCATCACCAAGGATGCACTGGCACCGCTCTATAACGATGATGGTGTCATGGTGATGGGACTGTATGATTTCCTGCTGGATCAACACAGTTTGGACTTCTGACATTCAAACTGAATGACCTTACCGTCTATCCAGATAGACCTTGGCCCAGTGCGGATGGAACGGTATGGTCAACAGGGTCTGATGAATGTCCATCCCCCGTTAATGGTGTAGAGCCATTTTATTGTCAACCGTTGGCATCGGTTCCCGTGCCCCCTTCTTTGGTGTAGACCCTGTAGACCCAAAAAAATGACTAACTTGTTGATTTTAACGAAAAAAAGGACGTCCAGAGACGTCCTTTTATGTATCCTGGCGCGGCTGGCAGGAATCGAACCCACGACCCCTTGGTTCGTAGCCAAGTACTCTATCCAGCTGAGCTACAGCCGCGAAGATTTCAATTATACAATTTTTTTTTGTTTTGTACAGGATTTTCCGTTTTTTAATTTGGAGTCATGCTGTCTCTGGCATCGCATGTTGTTCTGGATGCAGGATATAAGGGTAGGGTATCATTACGGGATGTTCTGTCTGGGCAGGTTTCCTGCCGGTGTTTTCTGTTTTGTGGTTGATAGGGGTATGCGCTTGAATCATAGAGGTAATGTTTCGGCACTGATGGCTCTGCTGTTGTCTGTTTTTCTGGCTGTGCCAATGGTTGCAGCGCCTTCTGCATCTGCGGAACCTGCTTCCCAGAAGCAGGCAGTAAAGAAGAAGGGGCGGGAAAAAACGCAGGAACAGAAGGATGCCACAGACAAGTCCAAAGAGAAGGCGTCATCTGATGATGAGGAGGATGGGGACAAGGATAAAAAGAAATTTGATCCAAGTCTGCCGGCAATCCCTTTGACGGGTGACCTGATGTACCGGATCCTGCATGCAGAGTTTTCGGGGTATTACGGTGACAAGGAAACTGCCTACGAAGAGATGATGAAGGTCGCCCGTGATACCCGTGACCCACGTCTGGCGAAGCGTGCTGTCCAGATGGCGGTGAAAGAAAAGGATGCTGGGAAGTCGTTGGCGGCTGTCCGTTTATGGGCGCAGACTTCACCGGGTTCGGAAGAAGTTGAGCAGTACCTGATCAACTTCCTGGTGCTGAATGAACGGCTGGATGAAATCAAGACGCTGTTTGCGGACAAGCTGGCTTCAGCGGAAAACGATGAGAAACGGGCAGTGCTGTTTCTCCAGCTGCAGAAGACGTTGGCTAATTTCACTGACAAGGATGAGGCGTTCAGGGCGCAGGAAGCCGTTGTCCGTCCTTATGACAACAATGCGGATGCGCATATCTCCCTGGCAGCGAGCGCGTTGCAGAAACGTGACAATGCCCGAGCTGTCGCGGAAGCGGAACGGGCATTGGCGTTGAAGCCGGATTCCCAGATGGCGGTGCTGGTATTGGCGCAGGCGGTGGGGAAAGTGGACCGTGCCCTGGAAGTGATGGCGGGTTTCCTGAAGGAACATCCAGATGCACAGGAAGTGCAGATTGCCTATGCCCGTCTGCTGGCAGGTGAGAAACGGTATGAATCCGCCTTGACTGCGTTCGAACTGGTTTTGAAGCACTCTCCAGAAGATAAGATGACATTGCATGCGTTGGGACTGCTGACCATGCAGCAGGGCAGGCTGGACCAGTCAGAGAAATATTTTTCTGACTGGCTGAAGGTGAAGGAGGCTGAGGGCAAGAAGGCGGACATGCCTGATGAGGAAACGGTTCAGGTCCTGTTCCTGCTGTCCCAGGTGACGGAAGACCTTCACCGTTATGACCAGTCACTGTATTGGTTGAGCAGGATTCCGTCAGATGCGGAAGACGACCTGCTGATGATGCGTGAGGTCCGCAGGGCACAGGTTTATGCCAAGAAGAAAGATACGGCAAGGATGCACCGCATCATGGTGGATCTCCGCAGGCAGTATCCTGAAGAGGTGGAAAAAATCCTGTTGACTGAGACACAGATGCTGCGGGGCATCAAGCGTTATCAGCAGGCGTATTCCCTGCTCAAGGCGGAACTGCCGAACTTCCAGCAGAGCACGAATGTGCTTTATGACTTTGCGCTGACGGCTGAGTTTGTCGGGAAATATGCTGAGATGGAAAAGGTTCTGAGGCAGATCATGGTGCTGGATCCTGATTATCAGCATGCATGGAATGCATTGGGGTATTCGCTGGCTGACCGGAATATCCGCCTGGAAGAGGCACAGGGGTATATTGAGAAGGCTTTGGAACTGGCGCCGGATGACCCCTATATCACAGACAGCATGGGATGGGTCTATTTCCGTCAGGGCAATCTGGACAAGGCTGAGGAAGTGCTGAGGAAGGCATATGCCCTGAATCAGGACAATGAGATTGCCGTGCATCTTGGTGAAGTGCTTTGGGTCAAGGGAAAACATGAAGAGGCGCTGAAGCTGTTCCGTGATGTCCAGCAGAAAGATGCTTCCAGTGAATTGCTGGGCGGCACATTGAAACGCCTGAAAATCAGGCGTTCAGCGATGAAGGAAAACCAGTCATGACAATATCCCATGTCGTTGCAATGGCAGAGAACCGTGTGATTGGCAAAGATGGCCAGATGCCTTGGCATATCCCCGGGGAACAGAAGATTTTCAAGAACCTGACGGTTGGCAGGATCCTGATTATGGGCAGGAAGACCCACGAATCCATCGGCCGTGTGCTGCCGGACCGGACAACCGTGGTTGTGACCCGGCAGAAGGGCTATGAAGTGCCGGGGGCTTATGTCGTGCATAGTGTCGAAGAGGCGTTGGCGTTGGCGGAGAAGCTTGGCAATGATGATATCGTCATTGGCGGTGGCGGTGAATTGTTTGCCCAAACCTTACCGATAACTGATAGAATCTATCTGACAGTTGTGCATCGTTCTTTTGATGGCGAAACGGTTTATCCTGAACTGCCTGAAGGCCGGTTCATCGAGGTCTCAAGGAAAGAGGTGGATGCGTCCATCCCTTATGCTTTCATTGAGTACCATCGTCGATAGGCCGCTGTCCGTATCGGATGGGATGGCTTCTTCTCCTTGGATTATTGGAGAAGCTCTCCAAGTACACCGGATTCCACCATGCCTGTTCTATGCCTGACTGCCGCTATGGCAGAGCCGCTGTCTGCCGGTCATACGGTATCGTTTCTCAGAAAACACTGCCTTGTTCCTGTTTCCAAAGTCTTGTTTGGCAAGCTTGGATTTTGGTGTCCAGGGGGTGTTGATGAATATCTGGAGAATGTATGAATACAGATTTAAGTTACGACGACGAACTGGTCAGGAACATCATTTCCATCAGTATCACTTCTGATATTGCCAAGGCTGCCAAGCAGCTCTTTACCGATGCGGAATGGGTTCAGAACATCCCTGATTACCTGTTGATGCGCAGTGATGCGGACATTTCGGTCGCCTACAATGAACTGGATGAGGCGGCCTGTGAGTGGCTGTATGTCGAGCTGCTTAAAAGGGGCAAGCAGGCGATGGCGGGCACCTTGGCAGGGCTTCGGGAAGCATCGCGGAATCCGGCCAATATCCAGATTAGGAGCCTGATGGTGCTGGCGCAGGCATTGCGCGAATATATCCGTCGTGATTGTATCGATGGCTGGATCTATGCAATCGGACAGAATGGCGAGCATACGCCTTGGCTGGTGACGGAGGTTGCTTTCCTTGAGGCATCCAATGCGCCGCCTTGTGTGGCGGTTTACCTGACAGCGAATGGCATTGTGACCCGCAAGGACGATTATATCCGCGCATCGACCCAGAGTTTCTTTTTCTTTGCGGAGGATATGCAGAACAAGCGGGTCGCGGAACTGCTGGCATCCAAGGGGTTTGTCAAGGAAACCGAGGATCTGAAGGAGGAATATCTGCTGGCGATGCAGAAGTTCGCTGATATCCTGCCGGCGAAGAATGCGCAGTTCTGGGCACAGGGCACCGGTCTGGAAGTCGATATGGAACAGCGTACCCCTTATCCTGACCGGGTACCGTTGGATGCGCCTTGCCGCGTCATCAATGACGAAGGGCTGATCCAGCGTCGGTTCTTTACCAAAGGCACATATCCATGGTGGGAAAAGCTGGGCAGACCCCAAAGTGAGATTCCCATCCATCCAGTGATCCTGTGCTTCAACCTGGATACCCATACCCATATGTGGATGCATGTCAAGAACCTGACGCCCTATGAATATGACAGCAGCCTGAGGGACAAGCTGATTCTGCCGGAAGAGCACCGTGACCTGATTGACATCCTGACGCTTGATATGGATATCCTGATGGACGATATTGTCGCCGGGAAATCCGGTGGTACTACAATCCTCTGTATGGGGGCACCGGGCCTTGGCAAGACGCTGACAGCGGAAGTCTATTCCGAGGTTGTCGGCAGACCGCTTTACCGCGTCCATTCCGTTCAGTTGGGCGTTGAGTCCGACAAGGTCGAGAAGAATCTGGAAAAGGTCCTGAAACGGGCGCAGCGTTGGGGGGCTATCCTGTTGATCGATGAAGCGGATGTCTATATCCGCCGCCGGGGCAACGATATCGACCACAATGCGGTGGTTGCCTCTTTCCTGCGGACATTGGAATATTTCCACGGGCTGCTGTTCCTCACGACAAACCGTGTCGATGATGTGGATGATGCGATTGTCTCCCGCTGCATTGCGACCATCCGTTATGTGGTGCCAGTACCAGAGGATGCAAAGCGCATCTGGCGGGTGCTGGCAGACCAGTTCCAGTTTGACCTGTCGGATGCGTTGATTGATGATCTGGTGGTCCGGTTCAATGGTATTTCAGGGCGTGATATCAAGGAACTGATCAAGCTGACGGCAAAATGGTGCCGTCAGAAGTCCCTGCCGCCTTCAGTACGGGTGTTCAATACCTGTGCGCAGTTCCGTGGGCTGTAAATGGTCGGATGATTTTGGATGTTTTGGGCAGTTGCCTTCCAGGTATCTGCCCTTGCTTTGAAAGGATAGGAAAATGGAATTCAAGATGAACAGGGCTTTCCTGATTGA
>CALGGD010000021.1 GCA_937916185.1 uncultured Oxalobacter sp.
CTCTTGTCCGGACCATGCTGGAACGGACCGGTGCATTGAAGGACAATGTCCCAGAGGATTTCCGGCCGGAAGGGCTTCCGAAGATGTATGGTGTCCAAGCCGATGGGTTGTACCGGCTGTCTGAGGAACAGGCGACAGAAATCCTTCAGATGCGTCTGCAGCGCCTGACAGGATTGGAACAGGACAGGATCCTGGATGAATACCGGAAGGTGATGGCGCAGATTGCCGAATATCTGGATATCCTGGCAAAACCCGAAAGGATTGTCGCCATCATCGACAGTGAACTGGCTGGCGTGGTTGCGGATCATGTCGAAAGGTCAAAGGATGGCCGCTTGTCAACGATTGAGGTCAATGCAACTGACCTGGCGACAGAAGACCTGATTACGCCTCAGGATATGGTGGTCACGCTGTCCCATTCGGGCTATATCAAGTCCCAGCCGCTTTCAGAATACCGGACCCAGAGGCGGGGCGGCAGGGGTAAATCAGCTACGGCGACGAAGGAAGACGACTGGATTGACCAGCTGTTCATTGCGAATACCCATGACTATATCCTGTGTTTCTCTGACAGGGGCAGGGTGTATTGGCTGAAGGTCTGGGAAGTGCCTCAAGGATCCCGTGGATCCCGTGGGCGTCCAATCATCAATATGTTCCCATTGCAGGATGACGAGAAAATCACGGTTATCCTGCCATTGTCAGGTGATAACCGGAATTTCCCTGAAGACCATTATATTTTCATGGCGACCAGCAAGGGGACAGTAAAGAAAACGCCACTGAATGATTTCAGCAATCCCCGTAAGGCAGGCATTATTGCGGTTGGCCTGGATGAGGGGGATTATCTGATCGGTGCGGCGCTGACTGATGGGAAGCATGATGTGATGCTGTTCTCCGATGCGGGCAAGGCTGTCCGTTTTGAAGAAAAGGAAGTCCGTCCGATGGGGCGTACTGCACGCGGTGTGAGAGGGATGCAGCTTGAAGAGGACCAGCGGGTGATTTCCCTACTTGTGGCGGAAGATGAGCAGCAGTCTGTCCTGACCGCAACCGAAAACGGTTTTGGCAAACGGACATCGATTGTGGAATATACCCGTCATGGCCGTGGCACCAAGGGCATGATTGCGATTGCGACGAGTGAACGCAATGGCAAGGTAGTTGCTGCGACATTGGTGAACGCATCGGATGAAATCATGCTGATTACAACAGGCGGTGTACTGATCCGTACCCGGGTTTCGGAAATCCGTGAAATGGGCAGGGCTGCCCAGGGGGTTACCCTGATTTCTGTTGATGAAGGGACAAAATTGAGCGGGCTGCAGCGGATTTTGGATGCTGATTTGGATAAAGAAGACGCTTCTGAAGCTTCTGGATAATGCGGGTCTTCAATTTTTCTGCCGGACCGGCGGTATTGCCTGAACCTGTATTGAGGCAGGCTGCTGAAGAGATGCTTGACTGGCACGGTACAGGGATGTCTGCCTGGGAGATGAGCCATCGGGGGAAACCGTTTGGTTCAATCATCCGTCAGGCAGAAGAAGGCTTGCGGGAACTGCTGGCCGTACCATCCAGCCACCGTATCCTGTTCATGCAGGGAGGCGCAACAGCCATGAATGCCATTGTCCCGATGAACCTGTCCCACCGCCCTGGCAGTGCTTCCGTGATTGATGTTGTCCATACAGGGCTTTGGTCTGGCAAGGCATTGGCAGAAGCCCCGAAATACTGCCGGGTGAATCTGGCAGCGTCATCTGAAGGTCAGGGGTTTACATCTGTGCCGGATCAGGGGCAATGGCGGTTGACAGGGAATGCAGCTTATGTCCATGTGTGTCCGAATGAAACGGTCCACGGCGTGCAGTTCCATTTCCAACCTGATACAGGGGATGTGCCGCTGGTTGCGGATATGTCTTCCGAGATACTTTCCCGCCCAATTGATTTCTCCCGTTACGGTGTCGTGTATGCAGGGGCACAGAAGAATATCGGGCCGGCAGGTGTTGTCGTGGTGATTGTCCGTGAAGACTTGATCGGTCATGCGATGGCCTGTTGCCCATCAGTATTTGACTGGCAGAATGTGGCTGAACACAAGTCGATGTTCAATACACCACCGACAGGTGCGGTCTATCTGTGTGGTCTGGTGATGCAGTGGTTGAAGCGCAGTGGTGGGGTTGTGCAGATGGAGAAAAACAGTATCGAGAAATCAGCGATGCTGTATGACTTTATCGATAACAGCCGTCTTTATACCAACCCTGTTGCGTCAGACAGCCGTTCCCGGATGAATGTGCCGTTCTTTTTGCGGGACAAGTCATTGGAAGGCATTTTCCTGACGGAGGCAGAACAGAATGGCCTGGTGCAGTTGAAAGGGCATCGGGCAATGGGAGGCATGCGGGCTTCCCTTTACAATGCGATGCCGGTTGAAGGCGTTGTGGCTTTAATCCGGTTTATGCGGGATTTTGAACAGAAACATTGAGACTGTCTCCTGTGTGATGCCCTGTTCAATAGGGATATGTCTTACAATGACCCCTATAGGATTGTGATTGGTTTTATGTTTCGGATAGGACATGGATGAATTATTGAAGCCATTGCGCGACCAGATTGATGGCATTGACACACAGATTCTTGGGCTATTGAACCGCCGCGCTGAGATTGCCCAGGAGGTTGGCAGGGTCAAAAACAGGACCAATGCGCCGATTTACCGTCCAGACCGCGAGGCACAGGTGCTGAGGGGCATTGCTGAACGTAATCCCGGTCCCTTGAATGACAAGGATCTTCAGACGATTTACCGTGAAATCATGTCTGCCTGCCGTGCCTTGGAGAGACGCAATATCGTTGCTTTCCTGGGACCGGCGGGGACATTTTCAGAACAGGCGGTCTATGACTGCTTCGGTTCTGCGGTGGAGACACTGTCATGCAGTACAATCGATGAGGTGTTCGCTGCTGTTGAGGCTTCTGACGCAGAATTTGGGGTTGTGCCGATTGAGAATTCCACTGAAGGGGCCATCAACCGGACATATGACCTGTTTGTACGGTCTCCGTTGACAATCAGCAATGAGGTGTCCATCCCTATCCGCCATAATCTGATGACGGCATCGGGCAGTATGCATGGCATCAGGCAGATTTCTGCGCATGCACAGGCATTGGCGCAGTGCCAAGGTTGGCTGAACACCCATTTCCCTGATATCCCTAAACGGGCGGTGTCATCCAACGCAGAGGCTGCCCGTATTGCGAAAGACGATCACACAGTTGCTGCCATTGCCGGAGAGATTGCCTCGAAGTGCTATGAACTCCAGATTGTCAATGCCTGGATTCAGGATGAGCCCCAGAACCGGACCCGCTTTGCGGTTATCGGCAGGAAAGATACTGAACCGACTGGCAAAGACCAGACTTCCCTGCTGGTGTCTGTCAAGAATGAAGCCGGGTCGGTTTACAAGATGCTGGAACCCTTTGACAGGTATGGTGTCTCGATGACCCGCCTGGAATCCCGTCCGACCAAAGGCGGGGATTGGGAATATTATTTCTTTGTGGACCTTGTCGGTCATATCAAGGAAGAAAAAGTCGCCAAGGCTTTGGAAGAGCTGAAAGACCGTGTTTCTTATTTCAAGGTACTTGGTTCATACCCTATTTGATTGATTGGATTGGAATACCATGACTAAGCAGTTTGCTCCAGATTATATCCATACCATTGCACCTTACCAGGCTGGCAAACCGATTTCTGAGGTTGCCCGCGAGTTCGGATTGGATCCAGCGAAAATCATCAAGCTGGCATCCAACGAGAATCCCATGGGTATGCCAGAATCCGCCTGCAAAGCGGCCCAGGCTGTGCTGACAGGGGACAATGGCCGTTATCCAGATGCCAATGGCTTCTCCCTGAAAAAGGCTGTTTCTGAACGTTACGGTGTGCCAATGGACTGGATTACATTGGGCAACGGCAGTAACGATATCATTGACATTGCTGGCCGTACATTTGCAAAAAATGGTGATTCCATCGTCTTTTCCGAATATTCATTCATTGTCTATATGCTGACCGCAAAGGCGGTCGGGGCGGCAGGTATTGAGGTGCCGGCGAAAAACTATGGGCATGACCTGGATGCCATGCTGAAGGCAATCCGTGAAGACACCAGGATTGTTTTCCTTGCCAATCCGAACAACCCGACAGGAACCTTCCTGAAACCAGAAGAGATTGAATCATTCCTGGATAAGGTGCCTGCCGATGTGGTGGTCGTGATTGATGAAGCCTACAATGAGTTCCTGGACCCCGCCATCCAGTATGATTCCACGGCTTGGGTCAGAAAATATCCGAATCTGCTGGTTTCCCGTACATTTTCCAAGGCATATGGCCTGGCTGCCTTGAGGGTTGGTTTTGCATTGGCGCAGCCTGAACTGACCGATCTGCTGAACCGTGTCCGTCAGCCTTTCAATACCAATGCAGCAGCCCAGGCTGCGGCAATCGCCGCATTGGGTGATACGGCATTCCTGAAGAAAAGTGCGGAAATCAATGCGATGGGCTACAGGATGCTGACACAGGCCTTTGATGAGATGGGCTTGGAATATGTGCCTTCATACGGGAATTTTGTGCTGGTCAAAGTGGGGGATGACGAAGAGGCAGGCGCACGGGTGAATCTGGAACTGCTGAAGCGGGGCATCATCGTCCGTCCGGTCAAGGGATATAAACTGCCTGAATGGCTCCGTATCTCGATTGGGTTGCCTGAGGAAAACCAGGCTTTCATCCAGGCATTCAAAGAAATTCTGGCGTAATCCCGTGGTTGCATTCAAGAAAATCGTTATCTGTGGCGTTGGGCTCATCGGTGGCTCCGTCGCGTTGGCATTGCGTAAATCCGGCTATAAGGGACGTATTGTAGGACTGGAACGGAGCCAGGATGTCCTGGCACGCGCACATGCATTGGGCATTGTGGATGATGCAGGTTCTTCCTTGGAGGAGACTTTCAAGGATGCAGATCTGCTGATGCTGTCGGTACCGGTGGCACAGACTGCCAGGGTATTGCAGTCATTCCTGCCCTACCTTCCAGAGGATATTGTCATTACCGATACAGGCAGCACCAAATCAGATGTCGTGGCAATGGCACGGGAGGTGCTTGGTGACCGTGTTGCCAGGTTTGTGCCCGCCCATCCCATTGCTGGCAGTGAATCGAATGGGCCTGAGGCAGCGTTTGCGACATTGTTTGAAGGTAAGAAAACGGTCATCGCCCAATTGCCGGGAAACAGCGAAGAAGATGTTGCCCGTGTGGCAGGCTTATGGGAATCATGCGGCGCAGTCATCCATTACCTGACACCGGCAGGGCATGACAATGTCTTTGCAACCGTCAGCCATCTTCCGCATCTGCTGGCTTATGGACTGGTGGATTATGTGGCGAACCATAGTCTTGCTGAACTGTTTTTCCAGTATGCCGCCAGCGGTTTCCGCGATTTCACCCGTATTGCAGAATCTTCCCCTGAAATGTGGCGGGATATTTCACTGGCGAACCGTGAACATCTCTTGGAAGGGCTGGATGCCTATATGGATGAACTGGTCCGTATCAGGGCATTGTTGGCTGACAGGGACGGTTCCGGGCTTGAAGCCATCTTCTCGAATGCCCGACAGGCAAGGATGAATTGGCGTTGTGCCATTGAATCCGCTGAATCTAAGAAATGATGCTATGACTCAATATCCTGCTTATATCGATCTTGAACCTGTTGACCATGTATCTGGGACAGTCCTGTTGCCAGGTTCCAAAAGCATTTCCAACCGGACCCTGCTGTTGTCCGCCTTGGCAGAAGGCAAGACCCGCATCTGTGACCTGTTGGCATCGGATGACACGTCAGTGATGCTGGATGGTTTGAAGAAACTTGGCATTGATTGGATGCGGACAGATACCGCCAATGAGTACAAGGTGACGGGCGGGAACGGGACTTTGCCCAACAAGGAGGCAGACCTGTTTCTTGGCAATGCGGGGACGGCTATCCGCCCATTGACAGCGGCATTGGCGGCGTTGGGGGGCGATTACCTGCTGCATGGTATTCCCCGGATGCATGAAAGACCGATTGGAGACCTGGTTGATGCGTTGAATGCGGCAGGTGCCAATATCGAGTATGTGGAGAACAGGGGATATCCCCCCATCCGTATCCATACAGGTCATATCGATTCCAGGAGCCTGAAGGTAAAAGGCAACGTTTCAAGCCAGTTCTTGACAGCGTTGTTGATGGCGTCCCCGCTGATGGCATTGGAAGATGATGTGACAATCCAGGTCATTGGGGAACTGATCTCAAAACCCTATATTGAAATCACCCTGAACCTGATGCGGACGTTTGGCGTTGTTGTGGAACGTAAAGGATGGGAATCCTTCACCATCCGGAAAGGACAGCGTTACCGTAGTCCAGGTGTCGTCCATGTCGAAGGTGATGCGTCTTCCGCATCTTATTTCCTGGCTGCTGCAGCCATAGCGGGAGGTCCTGTCCGGGTGCAGGGTATCGGCAGGAACAGTATCCAGGGAGATATCCGTTTCGTTGATGTCTTGGAACAGATGGGGGCGAAGGTTGCTTATGGTGAGAACTTTGTCGAGGTTTCGGCAGGAGGGCCGTTGAAGGCAATCGATGCGGATTTCAACCTGATTCCTGATGCGGCAATGACTGTGGCGATGCTTGCCATCCATGCGGATGGTCCCAGCATCCTGCGGAACATCGGCAGCTGGCGTGTCAAGGAAACCGACCGTATTGATGCCATGGCAACAGAGCTGGGGAAACTCGGTGTCGGTGTGGAGACAGGTTCAGACTGGCTGAAAGTCATTCCGGCTGACCAGATGCAGGATGCGGTTATCGATACCTATAATGACCATCGCATGGCAATGTGTTTTTCCCTGGCAAGCCTGAACAGTGTGGCAAGGAAGGGTGTCAATGTACGGATCAATGATCCCCGTTGTGTTGCAAAGACATTCCCTGACTATTTCCAGGCATTTTTTGCGATTGCCTGGCCAAAGGGATGATGGTCTGGTTTTGAGAAGAGGGGCGGGATGGTGTTTTTCCACAATAACAGGTCATCCAATGCTCTTGATATAGCCTTGCTTCCGGTTGTCAGTTATACCGATGACCGGTTCTTTATCTGAGGAACATCTGAACAACCGATGAAATCACCGTATCAGATGCCTCGATAAAACGCCTCTACCTATCTTTCTGATAGTGTGATTATTTCAACAATCCAAAGAAAACCGACTTTTTTAAGGATTTTTTAGAAAATCCATTGACAGTTATGATGTTTGTGGGAGAAAATTTCAATTCTCCGCTTACGAAACAGCCACAACGCGCTGTTGAGGCGTGAAGGT
>CALGGD010000022.1 GCA_937916185.1 uncultured Oxalobacter sp.
GAATTTGTATTCCAGTCGCCCGTTGGAACTGTTGAGGATCGCCAGAATTCTTACCAATTTGAACTGACTCCGACGGTTGAGGAAACATTCCTTGTCAGTGAATGGCGTCGATATCAGGATTGGGCTTGGCGTTCCTATGGACCGGCTTCTGATGAGAGCCGTCTTGCTGAAGAAAAAAACGAGAAGTCTTCTAGTGGTTCCTATAACGGCGTTGGCTATTATGTCTATCAGGCTATCTCAAACTGGATGGTTTACCATTTCCATGATACCAGTGCATCGGCTCCCATGCGTCGTTCTGAAATTGTCGAAGACAATGTGAAACTGCGTAGCGATGCCCGTAATATAGCACCGTTTCTTTTGCGGTTAAGAAATGAGTATCCCAATTTCTATCAGGAAATTGTTGATGCAATCCGGTTGGTGATACCGTTTTTCGATGATTTCAATTTAACTGTTATCAAATCGGGGGAACGGGAAAAAGTCCGGTTGGGATGGTATCAGAAAGGTTCCGACTTCCCGATGCAGCCTTATCACCTTTCTGATGGTTCTATCCGTTTCATCTGTCTGGCGACAGCATTGCTGCAACCTGTTCCGCCATCAACGATTGTTATTGACGAACCTGAATTGGGACTTCATCCAGAAGCTTTGTCTTTATTGGCGGAACTGGTGCGTTCTGCAGCAAAACGGACGCAGGTGATTTTGGCGACCCAGTCTCCTGCATTGGTCAATTATTTCAGTATTGAAGATATCATTGTCGTTTCTAGGAAAGAAGGCGCATCAACTTTTACTCGCCTGAAAGAGGCGGATTTTTCAGTCTGGTTAGAAGATTATTCCATAGGAGACCTTTGGCAGAAGAATGTCATCGCAGGGGGGATAGCCTATGAATGATTACCTGGATGTGATTGTTCTTGTGGAAGGTCAAACTGAATCCATTTTCGTCAAGAACATCTTGGCACCTTATCTTGGAAGGAAAAACATAGGTATGACACCTATCGTTGTTTCCAAGCCTGGACAGAATGGCGGCGATATCCGGTTTGATAGGGTCAGAAATGATATTGAGAAGCATCTGAAGCAGCGTTCTGATACTTATCTGACACTGCTGATTGATTTCTACGGCATTAAAAGATGGCCGGATTATGATGCAGCAAAAATGCAGGAAACAGCTTGGCAGAAGGCAAGGGCATTCCTTGAATCAACCAAGTATCATCTAATCAATGAATTGCCTGACTTGAATGTCCAGCAACGTTTTATCCCTTATGTCAGTATGCATGAGTTTGAGGCGTTGCTGTTCAGCGATGTGGATATCCTGTCCCAATCGTTGGGTATCAGTGCTGAAAATGTCGAGGCTGTCCTTACAGAATGCGGTTCTGCTGAGAATATCAACGATACACCTGAAACCATTCCTTCACGGCGTATAGAGCACTTGAACAGTCATTTCAAGAAAACATCATCTGGGATAGCCATTGCGGAAAAAATCGGTATCGAAGCCATGCGGAAGGCTTGTCCAATTTTCAATGATTGGTTGATACGGATTGAATCTTTGAGTCCATTTTCAGGATAGTAAGGATTCACGGTATTTCTTAGATATTTTGGGAATATCCTAAAGATATCGTTATTTGAATCATGCTAGAATGACCTCTCATATCGAATAGAGCCGTCAGGCTTAATCCAAAATGTCAAATATTCTGGTACTGGAAGAACCATTCCGCACACTCTGGAAAGATAAGGATCCTTTTGAAGAGGTCGAGAAGATTTCCGGGGATGTCAAACGTGCTGTCGAGACACGGCGCACCATGCGTTTTCAGGTGGATGGTAAAAGTTATTACCTCAAGCTCCATCATGGGACAAAGATAAAGGAAGTGATGAAGAGCCTGATCCGGTTACGGGCGCCTGTCTTGGGAGCTGACCGGGAATGGAATGCCATCCATCGTCTAGCAGAAAACGGCATAGATACCTTAGAAGGGATGGCATATGGTGAAGAAGGCGGAAATCCATTGGCAAAGACTTCTTTCATCATTACAAAGGATTTAGGGCGCGTTAGGGATGTCAGGGGGTATATCAGGGATTTGAAGCCGGTACCTGCGGTCAAGCGGTTCATTATCCGGCGTCTGGCAAGTATGGTCCGGGGGATGCATGATTGTGGTGTCAATCATCGGGATTGTTATCTGGTGCATTTCTTGATTCGTATGCCGTTTGATCCGAAGAAAGGTGCAGAGAAAGACCTGAAGATTTCGGTGATTGACCTGCATAGGGCGCAGTTGCGTGACGAGGTGCCGACACGTTGGCGTGATAAGGATCTGATTGGGTTGCTTTTTTCTGCCCGTGAATTGAAGAATATCAGTCAACGGGATATTTTCCGTTTCCTGAAGGCATATTTCCAGATGCCTTTGCGGGAGATATTGCGTAAAGAACAGTCTTTGATTGCCTCTGCCCCGAGACGGATTGCCCAGATGGCTCGTCATCAAGAGAGTCTCAAAAAAATCCGTCATCTGTAATGGTTTAACGGAGTGTTCAGGATGTCTTACAGACAGACAAAAAACGGTTTGGAAAAATCTGTTTTCCCTTTGGTTAAAGAGGTGCTGTTGCCAAATTTCAGGAAGCGGCTGTATCTGGCAGGGATTCCGCTCGGCAACCAGCATCGTGAGCCGTTGACTGCTGTGCAGGCAAAACGGGCATTCTTGGAGCGTGAACCTGATGGACAACCACGTATTTACCTGAATCTCAGTGCAGTGGCTTATGTCGATAACCGTTCTGGCATTCCCAGGGTGGTCAAAAGCCTGGCAAAAGAAGGGATTCTCGCTGAAGATGCTGTTCTGGTTCCTGTCTATGCAGATCTTGAAACGGGTGTTTTCAAAGTGGCGAAAGCATTTGCCCAGAACCTGACAGGAAAAATGCTTTCAGTCCCTGAAGATGTCATGGCTGTAGCTCCTGGGGATGTTTTCCTGAATGTAACGGTCAATCCGAATGAGTTGGCTTTTGAGCATCAGGTCTTCCAGGCGATGCGGTCGGTAGGTGTCAAGGTTTTCTGTGTGGTGCATGACCTGATTGCTGTGCTGCAGCCTGAGTTTTCCCGTGACCGGGATACCCGGCATCTGAATGATTGGTTACATCGTATCATCCAGTATGATGGGATTGTTGCGAATTCCCAAACGACGTTGTCGGCATTTGAACAGTGGGTTGTCAAGGAGAAAATCACTTTACCGACTGGTTTCCAGAAGCATTGGTTCCATTTAGGGGCGGATATGCAGGCAGATATCAATGATGCTGATGTCTGTGGTGATAAGGCTGTGATGGGACTGATTCAAAGTCAAACGCCTTATTTCATGCAGGTTGGTACGGTGGAATTGCGTAAGGGGCACGATGACCTGCTGGATGGCTTTGAAAAGCTCTGGACAGAAGGTGTGCAATTGGCGTTGGTGATTGTCGGGCGGCGTGGTTGGAAAGTGCAGCAGGTCATTGACCGGATTCAGAGGCATGCTCAATTGAATAAACTGCTGTTCTGGTTCAATAATGCAGATGATGCTGCGCTGCATTGTCTTTACCGGCATGCGGAGGCGGTGGTGCTGGCTTCCAAGGCAGAAGGGTATGGTTTACCTGTTGCGGAAGGTGCTTGGTTTGGCAGACCACTGCTGTTGAGGGATCTGCCGATTTTCAAGGAGATTGCCCAGGAGGGCGCCACTTATTTCTCAGGCAAT
The DNA here is from genome assembly GCA_937916185.1 of uncultured Oxalobacter sp. GTDB lineage: Bacteria > Pseudomonadota > Gammaproteobacteria > Burkholderiales > Burkholderiaceae_D > Oxalobacter. Next base: position 3,693 of record CALGGD010000022.1, read on the forward strand.
GGGATGGGATTGGCAGAGGCTGCCAAGCGGTTGCATGAAACAATCGTGCAGGGAGAACCGGTTCCGATGCCGAAGCCTGATCAGTTTCCAAACTGGAAGCAGAGTTTTGAGATGCTTAAGGCAAAATTACTGCCTGATTAAGCCGAATAATAGCATGGCTTGCTTGAAGCTTTCCAATTTAGAATAATATAGTTTATCAATATGTTGATTTTTAATAATAAAATATTTTACTCAATTAAATGAGTAATTTTACTCAATGAATCTAGTAAAATAACGATATCTTTCGGTTGATTGTTGGGGGACTATCGTGTATCGGCGTCCTGAGTATGCTGTTTTGATAAAACGCCTATCTGAACCAAGGCGGTTCATGCAGGTTGTTCTTGGCCCAAGACAGGTTGGGAAAACCACGATGATCAGGCAGGTTTTACAGGATCTGACGATAGCAAACCAGTTTTTTTCTGCGGATATGGCGGCTGGTTCTCAGTCAGCATGGATTGCACGGCAATGGCAGACAGCGCGTGTAATCATGCAGGCACAGCATTTGCAGGAGTATGTTATTGTCTTTGATGAAATTCAGAAGATTCCCCAATGGAGCGAGGCAGTCAAGAAAGAATGGGATGCTGATACTTTCTCGGGAGTGAATATCAAAGTGGTTCTTCTTGGGTCATCGCGGGTTCTGATCGAGAAAGGGCTGGGCGAATCTATGGCAGGCAGATTTGAACAGATCCGGATGACGCATTGGACTTATCCTGAGATGCATGAAGCATTCGGTTTTTCGTTGGATCAATGGCTTTATTTTGGCGGTTATCCAGGAACTGCCTCACTGATAGGCGATGAAGACCGCTTTTGCAGTTATATCAATGGTGCGATTATTGATGCCACAATCAATAAGGATATTCTGCTTGATAGTCCTGTTTCCAAACCAGCTTTGTTACGGCAGACCTTTGAATTAGGATGTTTGTATTCTGGTGAAATCCTCTCTTTGACAAAACTGTTGGGGCAATTGCAGGATTCAGGCAATACCACGACGCTTTCCGGTTATCTGCAACGCTTGTCAGACAGTGGGCTGCTCTGCGGTTTGCAGAAATATGGCAATGATGCTTCACGCAGAAGAGCGAGTGTGCCAAAGTTCCAAGTCTATAACAATGCATTGAACACAGCGGTCAAGCAATTGGATTTTGATGGCGTACGTCAGAAACCGGATGTCTGGGGACGGATAGCCGAATCGGGTATTGGTGCTTATCTTGCCAGCCAGTCATTTTCCAGACGGTTTGAACTGTATTATTGGCGTGAGAAATCATGGGAAGTAGATTTTGTCATGAAATACCGTGGCAGAACGATAGCGCTTGAAATCAAGACAAACAATGAAAGCCGTTCTAAAGGATTAGAGGTTTTTCAAGAGAAATTCCATCCTTACGGGGCTTATATCATTGGATCGGCAGGCATTCCATTTGAGACTTTCCTGACGATGGACCTCTTGGCATTGATTGCTTGAGATAAGCCTTCTATGATTGGATCTGTTTCAGCAGTTCTTCCGTTTTTTCTTCCATCAAGGCAGGGTTGCCCCTGCTTTCGACATTCAGCCGCAGGACTGGTTCGGTGTTGGAACCCCTTAGGTTGAAACGCCAGTCTGGGAAAGCAATGGACAGTCCATCGATTTTTGATACCTTTGCATTGGGCTGATGAGCATAAGCCTGTTCGATTTTCGCAATGGTTGAAGGGATGTCCTTGACGGTGGAATTGATTTCCCCGCTGCAAGGATAGGCATCCTGATACTGAGCGACGCATTCTGACAAGGTTTTACCGGAATCACTCAACAGCTGGACGACGAGTAGCCAGGTAATCATACCGGAATCACAGTAAGCAAAATCCCTGAAGTAATGATGGGCACTCATCTCCCCGCCATACAAAGCGTTTTCAGCACGCATCCGTTCTTTGATGAATGCATGGCCAGTCTTGGATTCAATGGCGGTTCCACCAGCCTGTTTCACAACAGACTGGGTGTTCCAGACCAGCCGTGGGTCATGGATGATTTTTGCGTGTGGGTTGGTTCTGAGCAAAGCTTCAGCAATCATGCCGACCAGGTAATAGCCTTCGATGAAACTGCCTTTTTCATCGAAGAAGAAGCAGCGGTCGAAGTCGCCATCCCAGGCGATGCCCAAGTCTGCCTTGTTTTCGATGACAACCTTTGCAGTGGCTTCGCGGTTCTCTGGCAGCAAGGGATTGGGCACACCGTTCGGGAAGGTACCATCTGGGTTGCCTTGGATGATGGTGATGTCTAATGGCAAACGTTTTGCCAGTTCCTGCATGACAAGCCCTGCACAGCCATTGCCAGGGTTGGCGATGATTTTCAACGGTTTCAGGGTTTGGGGCTGGATGTAACCGAGCAGGTGGTTGATGTAATCCGTACGAAAAGAGGTTTCCTGGAAGGTGCCTGATGGTGTATCAAGAATTTCCTGACCGGCAGCTATGCGGTCACGGATGGCGAAAAGACCGGAATCACCACTGACTGGAACAGCATCACGGCGGACAATTTTGAAACCGTTTTCATCAGCTGGGTTATGGCTACCGGTAATCATGATGCCACCGTCAAAGTCTTTGGCGAATGATGCGAAATAGATTTCTTCGGTGCCACACATGCCAATACCGGTGACATCTACACCAGCAGCGCGCAGTCCATCAGACAGGGCATGATAAAGATCAGGTCCTGAAAGGCGGGCATCGTAACCGATGACCACTTTCCTGGCATTGAATTCCTGTGCAAATGCAAAGCCAAGGTTACGGGCAAAGTCTGGATTCAGGACTGAGGGAACTTTGCCTCGGATATCATAGGCTTTGAAGCCGGATAAGTTCATTAAGTTTTTCCTTTGTTTGCTGTGTTCTTGGCTTCAGCCATAGCTGTTTCGCTGGTATCAGCCCGACCATAATGGTCTTCAAAACGGACGATGTCATCTTCACCCAGATAGTCACCGGTCTGTACTTCAATGAATTCCAATGGCACGATGCCAGGATTCTTGATACGGTGTTTGGTGCCGAGCGGGACATAGACGGATTCATTTTCTGCAACCAGTTTCTTTTCTTCCCCGATGGTGACTTCTGCTGTACCCCGCACAATAATCCAATGTTCTGCCCGATGATAATGCATCTGCAGGGAATTCTCGGCTCCCGGATGGACAGTGATGCGTTTCACCTGGAACCTGTCAGAAAGCACCAATGTTTCATACTGCCCCCAAGGACGATGAACCAGTGGATGCAGGTCGGTTTCTGTCCGGTTGTTGGCTTTCAGCAGGTTGACGATGGTTTTGACATCCTGGGTTTTGCTCCGGTCGGCAACCAGGACGGCATCTTTTGTGTCGATGACTGCCAGGTTTTCCACACCGATAGCGGCAATCAGCCGTCCAGTGCTTTTGAGGTAACAGCCGGTTGTGTCTGAGAGCATCACATCACCTTCACAGGCATTGCCGTCGGTGTCTTTGTCAGCGATTTCGTAGAAAGATTCCCAAGAACCCAGGTCACTCCAGCCACCGCTCATCCGGACAACAGCCACTTTGTCGGAATGTTCCATGATGGCGTAGTCAATGGAGTCAGAGGGTGATTCAAGGAATGTTGTTCCAGGTCTGATGAAAGATAAATCCTGGTAACGGTTCTGCCAGGCAGTTTTAACAGCTTCATAGATGGCTGGGGCATAGTGTTCCAGTTCTGCCAGGAAAACAGATGCCTTGAACAGGAAAATACCGGCATTCCAATAATAACCGCCTTCTGTGAGCATTGCTTCAGCTTTGGCTTTCTGGGGCTTTTCGAGGAAACGTTCAACCCGGTAGGCTTTCTTTGCGATGGCTGTGCCTTGCTTGATATAACCGTAACCGGTTTCAGCCCGGGTCGGGTTGATGCCGAAGGTTACTAAAAAGCCTGTTTCTGCAATGGCTCTCGCGGATTCCACCGCTTTATGGAAAGTCTCTGGATTCCTGAACATATGGTCGGATGGCATGACCAGCATCAAGGCATCTTCCTTTTCGAGCGTGGCAAAGGCGGCGAGGGCGATGGCAGGGGCGGTGTTCCTGCCTTCCGGTTCCAGGATGACGGTGCCTTTCCGTTTGGCGTCTTTCAGGCATTCATCAATGTAGAAACGGTATTCATTGTTGCTGATGACCATGGCATCCAGTGTCTGGTGGATACCATCTGTCCGTTTCACGGTTTCAGCGAACAGGGTACTTCCATTACCAAGCGTCATGAACTGTTTGGGATATTTTGAACGGGAAGCTGGCCACAGGCGTGTGCCAGAACCGCCGCAGAGGATGACAGGTTGGATGTTTGTCATGATGGCATAGCTTTTTGTTGGCGTGTCATATCAGATGGGTATCCTACCCAATGAATAGATCATCTGCAACTTGAAAGACATCCAGGTTGCGCCTATTTTCTGGATGGGCATAGGCTATAATGACTGACGGAAGTTGTTATTGATTGTAAGGATATGGCTGAAAAAATCATCAATGTTTCAGGTTTGGAACCGTTCGGAAAAGGAGCGCACCGTAAATGCTTCCCGCACCCAGAGAATCCGGATCAGTGTATCAAGGTCATCTATAATCCATCGACCAGCGCGAAGAAAGAGATTATCAGGGAATTGAAGTATTACGAAGTGCTGAACCATACACTTAAAGACTGGCGCGGGGTGCCACGTTACTATGGTCAGGTCCAGACGGATATCGGTACGGGCTATGTCTATGACCTGATCAAGAATTATGATGGGACACCGGCACAGACGTTGAAAACAATGATGACTGAATGTGAAACAACCGAGGATGCAGACAGGATTTTGGGGATTTTCCGCGACCTGAAACGGTATCTGCATGACAATGAGATTCAGACCCTGCCGCTTCAGTCCTATAATATCCTTTGTCAGAAGATTGGCCCTGATGAATATTGCCCGGTTGCCTGTGACAACTTGGGGGAGCGGGCAGGGATTCCTTTGACCCGTTGGTTCACTTTCCTTGGTCATCGAAAGTTGGAACGCCGTTGGAAAGCGTTTATGGCAACGCCTTCTGTGAAAGCGTTTCTGGAAAAATTCGATATTGATCCAGATACAGTGGGTCGGTAATCCAGATTAGATGCTATCCATGCAACAGGGGCTGTCAGTGAATCTGACAGCCCCTGTTGCTTGATAGATTGCCCTTTCCTTATTTCCTGAGATAGCGGGAACTTTCTTCGAGAATAGTAGGCATGAAAGCTGGCGGTGTCGTATCAGCCGCAGGCTGGTAGTGCGTGTCCAGATACTGCAAGGCACCAGTCTGGTTGATCAGGATAATCCGGTTCGGTTCAATAAAGGCATCCTGGCTGTAGTTGCTGATATAGACCCAGTTCCGGCGGTTTTCCTGTGTAAAGAGCGGGGTGCCAACTGAGTAATCTGTGGTTGGATTCTTGCAGCCCAACGCCTGTGGCAACAGGGTTGGTGCCATATCCAAGCCGGATGTCCGGTAATCGATATGGCCTTTGTCTTTGCCTGGCCAATGGATGACCAGAGGGACTTTGGTCTGGTATTCCATGAAGTTGCCATTGTGTCCCCAGTAGTTCTGACGGCTGTCGTTGAATTCTTCACCATGGTCGGAACTGACAACAACAATGGTTTTGTCCAGCAGGTTTTTCTGTTTCAGGTAAGTCAGCACTTTACCGATGTTGATGTCTGCATAATGGACGGCATTCTTATAACGGTTCAGGTAAGGCTGCGGGTCAAAGTCGTTGTTCAGCTGCAGGTTGTTGACTTCCTCCCAATAGGGCTTGAACAGCGTATGTTGCGGTTCTTCTGGGAAATCATAGGCATGGACGTTGTCAAAGAAGATGAAGCTGAAGAATGGCTTGTCGGCTGGCAGTTGGCTGTGCCAGAGCATGAAATCCTCAACGGCGTTGTCATCGCGTTGATAGACCCGTGAACCACGTGGATTGATGCGCAGGTTGTCGACACCGGCAAAGACTGTCCGGTTGAATTCAGGCATGGTCAGGCCTGCTCCTGTAAAGGCATTGATGGCATACTGCCGTTGCTGCAAAGCCTGAACCAGGATGGAAGGTGTTTTGGTTGCAAGCGCTTTCTGCCAGTAGGAGCCAGGAAGTCCGGTGAACAGGGTGAAGATACCGTGGCGGGTATTGATGCCACCTGACAGATGGTCGTTGAATTGGATGTTTTCCTGCGCAAATGCCCAAGCGTTTGGCATGATATCCTGCCTGAGCATGTCTGCACGCACAGCATCCACAAAAAGGAAGACGATGTTGTATTGAGGAACCTGACCACTGCAATCCAGGGGACTGAGTGGATAGTTCATCTTGTTCTTCGAGTTCTGAAGGTTCAGGTTGTTGGCATTGACGGTGTTTGCATCAACAATCTTCCATTTAATCAGCAGCCGGTTGAAGGTCAAGGGCTTGTTCAGGGGCATGACTTCCGAGACAGCTGTCAATGTCTGTTTGTGGAAGGCGTAGGCAAAGCCGTAAGAAATCTGGCTGAAGAGGAACAATCCCAACAATGTCCAGAAAGCGGTTTTTGTGCGGTTCCATTTCCGGCTGATGATTCCAGCAATGAACAGGCATATCGCGGTTGCAATCAGGACGGCAATGGTCAATAGGATGATCTGGATGACCATCCCAAATGTAAACTGGACAATCTGCCCGCCACCGAAGAAGGTCATCTGGATCATCGCCAGATTCGGATGCAGGCGGAACAGGTTGAAGACAAAAGTGTCAGCGGTGATGAATATGAGGAAACTGGCGCAGAGGATATATTGGATAATCAGTGCGGTTTTCCTGAAATGCTTACGGTGTAGGAAATAGGCAGGCAATGTTGCCAACATCAGCCAGAAACCATACCAACCGATACCGTACAGTCCAAAATAAAGGTAACTGCCAAGCCCCCAGTCTGCTGTACCATAAACAGACAGGTTACGCCCCAAAATCAAAGTACCTAATAAGGCAATGATGCATGCGCTGCAGACATAGTAAAAGAAATGGCCTGTAGCGTTGTCAGAGCCAAATCTGGAGCTGAATCGCACTCGTTTCATGAGGTTTTTCCGATTGGAGGTAACTTATGCAACTTCCTGCATGGTTTCAACGGGCATGGAAGGCTTATCCTGCTTTTTTGCAGGTTTGTCTGCTGTTGACTCTTCTGCTGGTTCGGCTTTAAGCGTATGCAGGCCTTTCTGGAACTGGGTATTGTACAAAGCTCTATAGACGCCACTTTCGATGGTCATCAGTTCGTCATGGGTACCAGTCTCGACGATTTCACCTTCGTTGACAACGACAATCCTGTCTGCATTACGGACAGTGGAAAGCCGATGGGCAATGACAAAAACGGTACGGTCTTTCATCAGGTTCTCGATGGCTTTCTGGACAACAACTTCAGATTTGTTGTCCAGTGCAGAGGTGGCTTCGTCCAGAATGATGATAGGGGCGTTCTTGATGAAGGCACGGGCAATGGCGACACGCTGTTTCTGCCCACCAGAAAGCAGGACGCCCCGTTCACCGATCCGGGTATCCAAACCATCCTTCTGGGATTTGATGAAGTCGGTCAAGAAAGCCATATCCAATGCTGCCATGATTTCTTCATCGGTGGCATCCGGTTTACCGATTTTGACATTGTCGCGGACGGTCCCATCAAACAGGAAATTGTCTTGGAAGACGACTGCCATCTTATCCCGGAGGCTTTCCAAGGTCATATCCCGGATATCGATACCGTCAATGAAAATCCCGCCTTTTCTAGTGGTGACATCATAAAAACGGGGAATCAGGTTGACGATGGTTGATTTACCCCCCCCTGAATTGCCGACCAGAGCGATGCTCTGACCGACCTTGACATTCAGGTTGATTTTCTTCAGGACAGGAACGCCTTTCTTGTAACTGAAATCCACATTCCTGAATTCAATAGTGTCTTTGACTTCTTTCAGTTCAACCGCGTTTTCTTTGTCACGGATTGGTGGTGTCCGTTCCAGCAGGCTGAAGCAGCGTTCAACTGCCATGAAAGAGAAAGTGACTTTATTGAACTGATTGCCGATGTGTTTCATCGGGTTATAAAGCAGCAGCAATGCAGTGATGAAAGAAACAAAAGCACCAGTTGTGAGCTCACCAGAGATAATCAGATGGGAACCATAACCGATTGCAGCAGCGACACCCAAGGATGTCGTGATGTGCATCATCGGTGTCAGCCAGGCAGTACGTTGGGTCATCTTGATACTCAGATGGAACAATTCTTACATCACACCAGAAAACTTCATTTTCTGGTTTTCTTGATAGTTGTAAGCCGTGATGGTCCGGTTGCCAGCATAAGTCTCATTCATCATGGTGATACTTTTTGCCATGACATTGACACTTTGACGCATGACACTTTTAATCATATTGCGGATGCGGGTCACAGGATAGAATGTAACCCCCAGAATGATGATGGCAATAATAGACAGTTGCCATGAGTTATAGAGCAGTACGAAAACCAAGGAAACCGATGAGAAAAAACGGGAAACAAACAGGCGGACATTGTCCAATAAGCCAGAACATGCTTGGTCGGCATCGTTATTGAACCGTTGGACGATAACTCCCGAGTTTCGTGTGTCGAAAAAAGCCGCTTCAAAATCAAGGAGTTTATTGAACAGTGCCTGTTTCAGGTCATTTGAGATATGCCTGCCCAACCAAGTGTTCAGATAGGTGACAGCATAAGTCAAGGCACCTTGGACAACGGTAAGACCAACAATAAAAGCTGGAACCCACCAAGCTTGCCCAGAAGTTGCTGAGTCTTTGACCAACACAACATCCAAGAAGGGGCGTAAGCTCCAGGCAACGATGGCATCCATGGAACCAACTGGAAAACAGAGCAGCATTGCAATCAATGCCCGGAACCAATAGGGCTTGACGAAAGGCCACATCCGTTTGTAGTTCTGGACAAAGTGCTGGTTATTGAATTTCTTAGATAACTTTTCTTTTATTCCCATAAGGCATCAAGTCTTACTTTGGCGGTTTCTGGAACCGTTCTGCTTTAGGCGTTGCTTATCAGGCAAAGACACTATTATCTGCAATCTATCATTCTAGCAGAATGCTTTGCCCTTATGCAGATTTGACTGTTTCCAGATACTGGGACCGGGCATGATTCACGCAATCAGCGCTTTCCCATCGATATCATATTTTGTGAGGAATTCAACAACGAGCGGTAGCTTGATGAACCGTTCCCAACGTTTCTGCTGGGAGCTGTCTCCAATAGACTGGAACCAGTGGGACCAAGGAATGACCGAGCTCCTGCCTAGATTGTCGCAGATGACAGGAACCGTCTCGGATTCAGATATCCGCCTGCAGAGGACATTGTGCGGATTCATTGTGATGGTCAGGATATGGTTGTCACGGATGTATTTTTTCAGCTGTAGGATTAAATCCACGATTTTCTGTGCCTGTTCAGGTGAGTCGCAGGATTCCATCGCATCATCCAGTGTGATGGAAGGCGTACCGTCGTAATCCAAAATCAGGTCAAAGACATAACCAATCCCCATATTGGTCTCAACCGTGCCATGGAATCTGGGAATACCGCTCCAGTCTTTCAGATAACTTTGGATATGGTTGTAATACCGCATTTCATTCTTGATGCCACGCAGTTCACTTTTTGTAACGTCGTGAAGGACCTTGATGCATAACTGCCCGTTTTCAGGATGGGGGTAGCAGCTGCGGTGTGCGCCAGTGCCTAACGGTTTGCTTTTGGACAGGTCAATCACTTGGTTCTTCTTTCTGATAAGGCTATCTGCAATCAAGCTTTTACAAGCTGGGTAAAAGCTGTTCTCCAGTACAGTTTACCACTGATCATCTATGGCAAAAAGCAACATGAATCGCCTGTTTTTTAAGATTCGCAATCATTTTTGCTGGACAATACAACCAGTTATGTTTACATTCTTGCCATTGTTTTCAGGCGGGATGGATACCAAGCAGAGAATGGCCTGAAAAATGGATTGACAGAGCGGGTTGCCGTCCCGGCAGGGTTAATGGCTGTCACCCGGTCTCTGATGGAAGCCAGTTCCTTGATTTTTTCCAAGCATGAAGATTGATGAGGCGAAGAAAGTCCTCGAAGCAGTCCTGTTATGCGCACAGCAGCCATTGCCCTTGGATGATCTTGTCAGATTGTTTGTCGATACCGATGACCTGTTTGTCAGGCAGAAAAAGGATGCAGTCTCTTCATCCATGACTGCACAGCGTTGCCGTCAGCTGCTTTATGACCTGCAGTATGATTGGTCGGACAGGGGGCTTGAACTGGTCTGTCTGCCAGATGGATGGCGGTTCCAGAGCCGGTCAGAGATGAAGCCTTATTTCGACCGGCTGAGGCAGGAAAAGCCGTTGCGCTACAGCCGGGCAACGATGGAAATCCTGGCGGTCATTGCTTACAGCCAGCCAGTGACCCGGGGGGATATCGAGCAGATCCGTGGCGTGGCAGTCAATACCCAGTCCATCAGGACATTGGAGGAGCGGGGCTGGATTGAAGTCATTGGACACCGTGAAGCGCCTGGACGTCCGGCATTGTTTGCAACGACTGCACAGTTCCTGGATGACCTTGGCTTGCAGTCGTTGAAGGAATTGCCGCCTTTGGAAGAACTGAGGGAAGCGGATCTGTTGCAGCCGGAACTCGACCTTGGCCAGAAAGCAGAATGAATGGAAACAGGCAGCATGGATGGAACCTGCATTGCCGGATTGATGAAAACTGAGATGAATACAAACGAAGAAATGGAATCACAGGTATCAGAGGAGGTTTCTGAAAAACCGGAAACAATGACTGATAAGCCGAAGACGGGGTATACGGGCAGAAAAACAGCTAAGACTGGTATCGGGAAAGGTAAACCAGCTGACAAGGCAACCCGTCAGGGAAAGAAAAAAACTGCTGTTGCAGACAGCCCAGACGATGTCTTCAATTATGTGACTTCCGATTCCTTTGATCAGGAAAACAGCGTCCAGGCAGAAAAAGATGCGCTGAAACAGAAAAAGGTCAGGCGTGAATTGACCGCTGAGGACGATGCGCCAAAACTGCATAAAGTACTGGCAGAAGCAGGTCTGGGATCCCGGCGTGATATGGAAGAGCTGATTATCGCTGGCAGGGTCTCTGTCAATGGGGAACCTGCCCATATTGGTCAGCGGATTCTGCCAACAGACCAGGTCCGTTTCAATGGTCGTTTGATTCAGCGTAAAGTCACCAAATCATTGCCCAAGGTGCTGGTTTACCATAAGCCTGCCGGTGAGATTGTCAGCCGTGACGATCCGGAAAAACGGCCATCTGTTTTTGATGGACTGCCGAATCTGAGGAACAGTAAATGGCTGGCGGTTGGTCGTCTGGACTTCAACACAGAAGGCCTGTTGCTGTTCACCAATTCCGGTGACTTGGCAACAGGCCTTCTGTGTTGAAGTCCAG
>CALGGD010000023.1 GCA_937916185.1 uncultured Oxalobacter sp.
CTGTGCAGGGTTGACTGAGACAAAAAAGCCGACAGCAGATTTCACCGTCGGCTTTCCATGGCATGTTATCTGGAATCAGAGCATGGTTGCACGCAGGACCTCTCCTGACAGCGGGGAGAGATAGGCTGGTGCAATATCGAATACCGTCTTGCAGCCAGATACGCCTTCTTTGTTCAGGCGGACAACCGCACGTGCATAGGCGACAAGGACATTCGCAGTGAACTCTGGATTGGAATCCAGTTTCAAACTGTATTCAATGATATGCCTGTTTTCTTTATTGGCTCCCGTAATCCCTGTCCTGAAGACGAAACCGCCATGTGGAATACCGCCATGATCCCTGATCAGTTCTTCCTGGGAGATGAAATTGACTGTGGTGTCATAATCAGAGAAATAGTTCGGCATGGTCTTGATTTCGTTTTCGACCGCTGCGGCATCTGCGCCTTCTTCCAGGACAACATAACACAGACGGGTATGTTTCTGGCGGGTGCTCAGTTCAGGATTGGAGCCTGACCTGACCGCTTCCAAAGCACTGTCAATCGGGCAGGTGTACTGTCTGGCATCCTTGACCCCTTTTACCCGGCGGATGGCGTCAGAATGTCCCTGGCTGACGCCTTTCCCCCAGAAGGTGTAGTCATTGCCCTGAGGGAGGATGGCATTGGCATACAGGCGGTTCAGGGAGAACATGCCCGGATCCCAGCCTGCAGAAATCAAGGCAACCTTGTTGCCAGTCTTGGCTGAGGCATCAACATTGCTGAAGTGCGCTGGAATCTTGGCATGGGTATCGAAACTGTCAACCACATTGAACAGTTTTGCATATTCAGGTGTCTGTTTTGGCAGATCGGTTGCACTGCCACCGCAAAGAATCATGACATCGATCTTGTCCTGATAACTGGCAGCATCATTGACGCTGACGACAGCCGCATTCTTGGATAAGATTTTCAAGGAGGCTGGATCGCGTCTGGTGAAGACAGCGGCCAGTTCCATATCTTCGGCATCATTGACAGCGCATTCAACACCCCGGCCAAGATTGCCGTAGCCTAAAATACCAACTCTGGTTGTCATTTTTAAAATTCCCCATTAGTTTGAATGAAAATGCGTCCCCCATAGACGCACGGTTTGACAGCCTTGAAATGTAGCATCCTTTGGGACAACAGTCTATCTTTTAACATGGCTTGCACCATATCAGACCATGCCTGCACCATTCAATGGCTTCCTTGCACAGGAAAGGGGCTGCTGGAGAAAGGAAGCAGGGAAACACAATGCCTGTTTTCCTGCTTTTCGTCAGCGTGTCCGAGTGCGGTTTCAATGGTCAGTCAACGCATTCTGTCTTGACACAGTCCACAAAGTATTCCGTGTTCCCGTCTTTCTCCATCCTGATCAGGCCATGGACATCCGTATCGAATCCTGGGAAACGGCTGTTGAAGTCACGGGCGAATTTCAGGTAATCGACAATCGTCTTGTTGAACCGCTCTCCGGGAATCAGCAGGGGGATGCCGGGCGGATAAGGGGTCAGCAGGATGGAAGTGACACGTCCTTCCAGATTGTCGATTGGAACCCGTTCCACTTCACGGTGAACCAGTTTCGCATAAGCGTCAGACGGTTTCATCGCTGGGCTCATGTCGGACAGGTACATCTCGGTGGTCAGTCTGGCGACATCGTTTTCCCGGTAGAAGTCGTGGATCTGCTGGCACAGGTCTTTCAGTCCCATCCGTTCATAGCGTGGATTTGCCGCTGCAAATTCCGGCAGGACACGCCAGATCGGCTGGTTCTTGTCATAATCATCCTTGAACTGCTGGAGGGAGGCGACCAAAGTGTTCCAGCGGCCTTTGGTGATGCCGATGGTGAACATGATGAAGAAGCTGTACAGTCCACATTTCTCGACAATGATGCCGTCTTCTGCCAGGAAGGTCTTCACAATGGAAGCTGGGATGCCGGTTTCCTCAAAATCACCGGTCAGTGACAGCCCAGGCGTGATGACAGTCGCCTTGATGGGATCCAGCATATTGAAATCCGGGGCGATGTCACCGAAACCGTGCCAGTTGTCTTCCGCTTTCAGGATCCAGTCATCCCGTTCGCCGATATCGTTCTCAGCGAATTCTTCCGGTCCCCAGACCTGGAACCACCAGTCATCGGCAAACTCGTTGTCGATTTTCTTCATTGCACGCCGGAAGTCCAGAGCCTCAAGGATGGATTCCTCAACCAATGCCGTACCGCCAGGGGGTTCCATCATCGCAGCGGCAACATCACAGGAAGCGATGATGGCATACTGCGGTGAAGTCGATGTATGCATCAGGAACGATTCATTGAAGGAATTCTGGTCGAGTTTCACTTCTTCAGACTCCTTGACCAGGATCTGCGATGCCTGCGAAAGCCCCGCCAGCAGTTTATGGGTGGACTGGGTCGAGAAAATCAGTGATTTCCTGGGGCGGCTGTCCTGTTCACCGATGGCATGCATATCCCGGTAGAAATCATGGAAGCAGGCGTGCGGCAGCCATGCCTCATCGAAATGCAGGGCATCAATCTTGCCATCCAGCATGGTTTTGATGGTCTCATCGTTATAGACGATGCCATCGTAAGTTGATTGCGTGATGGTCAGGATACGGGGTTTCTTATTGGGGACTTCCCGGGCAAAGGGGTTTGCCTCGATTTTCTGCAGGATGGCATCGAAATCAAATTCTGATTTTGGAATAGGGCCGATGATTCCGTAATGGTTCCTTGTCGGCATCAGGAAAACCGGAATGGCACCTGTCATGATGATGGCATGCAGGATGGACTTATGGCAGTTCCGGTCAACAACCACAATATCGTTGTCGGCGATCATCGAGTGCCAGACAATCTTGTTGGAGGTCGAAGTCCCATTGGTGACAAAGTAGCAGTGGTCCGCATTGAAGATGCGGGCGGCATTCAGTTCACTCTTGGCAACGGGGCCGGTGTGGTCCAGCAGCTGCCCCAGTTCCTCAACGGCATTACAGACATCTGCGCGCAGCATGTTTTCACCGAAGAACTGATGGAACATCTGTCCAATCGGTGATTTCAGGAAAGCGACACCGCCTGAATGCCCTGGGCAATGCCATGAATAGGAACCGTCCTTTGCATAGTGCATCAATGCCCGGAAGAAAGGAGGGGCAAGCCCATCCAGATAGGTCCGTGCCTCACGGATGATATGCCTGGCGACAAATTCCGGTGTGTCCTCAAACATATGGATGAAACCATGCAGTTCGCGGAGCAGGTCATTGGGGATATGGCGTGACGTACGGGTTTCTCCATAGAGATAGATTGGGATATCAGCATTCTTCGCACGGATTTCTGTGACAAAGGAACGCAGTGCCTTCAATGCTTCATCGACTTCAGCTGCTGTTCCTTCACCGAATTCCTCATCATCAATCGAAAGGACAAAAGCAGACGCACGGGACTGCTGTTGGGCAAACTGCGACAGGTCGCCATAGCTGGTGACGCCAAGAACCTCCATGCCTTCATCTTCAATGGCTTGTGCCAGTGCACGGATACCCAGACCGGAAGAATTTTCAGAACGGTAATCTTCGTCGATGATGACGATAGGAAAACGGAATTTCATGGTTCATCCCTCCCCATTGGAATCATGAAAAAAGGAAAACCGGACAACCCGGGAAAGTTGAAGGGATTATACGTTTTATAGACCTGATACCGTATCAGGGAGAGCGGAATTTTTCCATGCTTGAACACTAAAACAACAGTTGGCAGGTTTTCTGGGGGAAAGGTATGCTGCTGCATAGGAAAGGGAAGGGTCAGAACCGGTGTTTGATACCGACATTGACTTGGTTGATATTGCCATCTTCCGGTGAGGTTGAACCCGCATTTTCTGTGCTGTTGCCCATATCGTATTCAGTGTGGGTGACAGAACCATAAAAAGACGTGTTTTCTGATACGTTATGGGTATATCCGAATGTGACTGACCGCAGGTCATTCGGGTTATTGCCTGCACCATCCTCTTTGTCATTCCGTATCCGTGTGTAATCAACGGCAGCATTGAAACGGCCTTTCCCAACGGTATAGCCCATACCGACATGCCATGTATCCCTGTCCAATGGTGATTCGATGAAACGGTTCTGGTTGATGCCGAACTGCCGTTTACCGGAAAGGATGTCTTGGGTTGTTTCGAACGAGCGGTCATTCAGCCGTTCATAATTCAGTTCAAAGCTGGTCGGTCCGAAAGCATAGGATGTGACCGAACCGTCATATAGCGGTGCAGGGGCGTTGTTTCCCGTTACGTCAGCCTGTATCGGAAAAAACAGGTCTGGCTTGCCGGTCGATGCACTGCGGAATATAGAAGGTCGCAGGATGGGGACATAGGTATAACCATTTGCGCCAGGCGCAGGCGGTTTTATGACATTGACGGTCTCAGTGGCATTTTTCTCATCAGGTCTGCCGGTTTTAACCATGAACTCATGATGGGAAGGGTTCCGTTCGGTCCAAGTGCTATGGTCTGTATCAGGCTGAAGTGTTTGCCTTTTTGCTGGAAGGTGCTTTCTGGAGTGCTGTACGGACTGGTATGAAGTCTGCCTCTTTCCCTTGGCAAAGGCAGTCCCGGAAATTCCAGAAACAGGAAGGCATAAACATGCCATCACCGCTACCGACAATGGCATCTGTAATCGGTATTGATGCAGGACAGCCATAAGGGTCTTTCAGCAGATGGAGTTATCGCACAAAATAAGGAACCACTCAGTAGATGATGGCAGGATTGCTGATATTCAAGTCAGAAAGTGACATTTGGGTTCCTGCGGGTGATTTTCCGGCAGAGTTTTGCCCAATGCCTGGTGGTTTTCTGGCGGCAGACACTTTTGAACCAATGGGACAGTGGAATCAGCTCTGTCCCGCCCAGCCCATCGATGATGACCAGGCGCATCCCTTCGTTGGTTTTCTGGACGACGATATTGGATATCTGAAGATCATTGACCACAATATTCCACGCCATCAGATAGTTTTTAAGTTTATCCAAAGCAATATGGAGTTCAGCGATTTCTGCCTCTGATAATGACTGGTCAAGATATTCGCGTAAGCGCTGCGCAGGTTCATGTGAATCAGGTGCGGCAAGAATCAGTTCTTGCTCAACACCGATGCAGCCGTCTTGCTCGAACTTACCGTAAAAGCGTGGAATATGGTCAAAAGGGACTTTGTTGTCAATCAGGTGCTGATAGTACTCAATTTCACGCAGAGACTGTTTGGCGCTGTCTTTGGGGCTGATTTTGATGAGATGTAGTGGATTTTCAGGATCCTGGTAGCACTTGCGCTCGGAACCTTCACCAATAAGCCGCCAGGTTGAAAAGTCGATATCAGCCATAAAAAAACAAACCGGATTGCCAGATTTAATGCAATAGACAACAGAGAGGGGTCATCTGGAAAAGAAAGGATAATCTATTCAACCATCATCTGGCAATCACATGCATTCATCGCTCCGGTTGCTTTCGGTCGTCTGCGGGTTTGAAGGGACTGCCTTATGAAAGTGGAAAGAAGGGATCAGGTTGATGAAGAATGAGGATGCGACACCGATCAGCGTATCGATGATACGGTTGGTGGCGAATTCCGTGATGCTCACATCACCGCCATGTGTGATGGTCACACTCAGGAAAGCAATACAGGTGATGTTTGTCAGTGTGCTTTTCCTCAGGAAATCAATAAAGACTCTGGTGCCGGGAAACAGGCTGGTCTCATCCCAGCCGATGGGAATCCTGACTTTCCGGATGATGTTCGCGATATACATCAATGGAATGATGCAGAAGGTGATTAAGGCATAACGTAGGATAGGGCGGCTCAGGATGTAATAGTTATGGGTCAGGTACAGGATCCCCATGCCTGTAAATCCGCCAAACAATGTCCCAACGGTACGGTTCAACCCGACACGCACGGTACTCTTGATTTCAGATTGCAGACAGATGACTGCAGCGATTCCTGCATAGAAAGGAATCCCTGTCCCGATATCAAAGAACTCATACAGCAGGCAACAGACAAAAACCGCAATGGTTGCCCTGATGATGACCTTACCCATAGACCCTGAAAACAAACGATAAGGGCTTATGATATGCTGAAAATATGGAACAGTTCCTTGACCTAGGTTTTGTTTTTAAATCATCAACATACCAAAAAAATAAGATGTCTTGACATAGGTCAATCTTTGATACGGTAAGGATCATCGAATCCCAGCTTGGCAAGGATTTCTGTTTCCAGTGCTTCCATGGTCTCTGCCTCATCATTCTGGATATGGTCGTAGCCCTGGGCATGCAGGATCCCGTGGATGACAAGATGGGCGGCATGTTCAATCAGGGTTTTATGCTGTTCTTTTGCTTCACGGAGCAGGACATCGGTGCACAGCACAATATCTGCACAGGCGGTTGATCCTGTTTTGCCAGCAGAAGATTCCATGCCATCAGATACAGGCATGAAATCCAAGGCGTCTTCATAAGGGAAAGTCAGGACATTGGTCGCATAGTCTTTGCCCCGGTAAGCGCTGTTCAATGCCAGGCCTTCTTCTGCATCGACAAACCGCAGGGTAATGACCGCAGGCATCTGTAGGGCGGATTGCACCCAACGTCTCAACCGCCAGCGGGGGAGGGTTTCTTTCAGGCGGCTATCTGGATACTGGACAGATAGGGAAAGTTTGTATTTATCCATGTCTATGTTTGTAAATGTCAGGCAGTCGTATCATCCGTCTGCTTTGCTTCTGGCTCAGACGGTTGTTTCCGGTCAGTTTTCCCTTTATTGGGGGATTGCTGTTTCTCAGCGGTTTCATAAGCATCGACAATCCGTGCAACCAATGGATGGCGGACGACATCGGCACTGTTGAATGTTGAGAAAGCGATACCCCGGACATCTTTCAGGATATGCATCGCATCGACCAGTCCGCTCCGCTGGTTGTGCTGAAGGTCAATCTGGGTGATATCGCCGGTCACGACTGCCCGGCTGCCAAAGCCGATCCGGGTCAGGAACATTTTCATCTGTTCTGGCGTGGTGTTCTGGGCTTCATCCAAGATGATGAAGGCATGGTTCAAGGTCCTGCCACGCATATAAGCCAAGGGTGCGATTTCAATCGTCTGTTTTTCAAAACATTTCTGGGTGCGTTCAAAGCCCAATAGGTCATACAGCGCATCGTAGAGCGGCCGCAGGTAAGGATCGACCTTCTGTGCGAGGT
>CALGGD010000024.1 GCA_937916185.1 uncultured Oxalobacter sp.
GGAATAGCCTTTCCAACTAGAACATTGTTGTCTGCTTTGTATTTGGTTGTGGTGGAGCCGTCCTTCTTTCCATCAACATAATTGTAGAACAGATTGTTACCGTTGTCATCAAATCCGGCCCACTCGTTGAGATAGAATGTACCTACATCGTGTCCTTTCTTTAGGATGAAAACACCGCCACCACAGGATTCAATCAACGGCAATGATGCATCCACGACCGCATCACTATAGCCCGGGGACTGGGGCATCGGCATTTTCCGGGGAACATACAGCAGGGCATTCTCACCATATGGGAAAGGACTCGGCCATGCCTGTGCCTTGGCTTTTTCAAGTCCCATCCGTGAACTGAAGTAAGAGAAATCCTCCCTGACCGCCAGTGTCGCCGAAGTGAAAATCCAGGCACATGGACTGGCATCCAACTGCTTACTGAAGACATCGGCAACAGACAAGGGGGTCAGATGCAGTTGGAAAGTCTGCCCGAATGTCTCGACCCATAGGACATCTTCTGTCTGGGATTCCCCTTTTGCCAGTGAAAGCCAGTACTGGGCAAAGTCAATGACCTCAACAGCCTGCTCAAAATATTTCTGCAGAAGTTCTGAACGTTCAGCCTGGGATTCCAGTGCATTGAGAAGCGCTTCCAAGGCGGCAATCAATGCTTCAAGCTTTTCCAGAAACGCCTGGCTTTGGGAAATCTGGTGGATTGCCATACGCCCAGCCTTTTCAGGCAAAGCCAGACGCAGGTCTTTCACCGATTTGTCCACCGATGCGGTCAGGGATGCCCAGTCCGCTCCTTCACGGGCATGGGCAAGCCCTTCCACCAGGACTTCACGGCAGATTTCCTGCAGCTGACGGGTTGAGATGAACCGCCCGAAAAATACGGTTGCGACATCGGGAAGCTGATGGGCCTCATCGAAAATCACGGTATTCGCTGTTGGCAGGAGTTCCGCGACACCATTGTCTTTCAAGGCGATATCGGCAAAGAACAGATGATGGTTGACGACCACCACATCGGCTTTCATCGCCTCCTGCCGGGCTTTCATCACAAAACATTCCTTGAAATAAGGACAGTCTGAGCCCAGGCAGTTTTCCTTGGTGGATGTCACATAATCCCATACAGGTGCATTTTCAGGCACGGAGGACAGGTCGGAACGGTCACCGGTTTCAGTGACTTTATCGAACTTGACGATTCTTTTCAGGAAAGCCACATCCCGCCGTGTCTGCAGTAGTCCTTCGGCACTGGTCTTTTCGAGACGGTAACGGCACAGATAGTTGCTCCGTCCTTTCAGGAGTGCTGTTGTCACCGGTGCGTTGAGCACTTTCCTGACAGTTTGGATGTCCTTGAAATACAGCTGGTCCTGGAGGTTCTTTGTGCCTGTCGAGATGATGACCTTCCCGCCCCACAGCAACGCGGGAATGAGGTATGCATAGGTCTTGCCGGTTCCTGTTCCGGCTTCTGCCAATAATGTCTGGCAACCTGTAATCGCCTCAGTGACCGATTTCGCCATTTCCACCTGCATGGGACGCAGGGTGTATCCATCCACTTTCCGGGCAAATGGCCCTGATTCCCCCATCAGCCGGTCAAGCTCATCTTCATAACGCTGGCTGCCGTCCGCATAGACCATGCGGATTTCTTTTTCCTGCCCTGTCATCCCAGCATTCCTTTCCTGCACCGGTCATTCCCTGACGGGCTGCCCTGGACAACAGCAACAGCTGTCACCCATATGGGATGCCGGTGGATGCATGTTGCAGTTGACTGTATGCCCTTTGCCCTGCAGGTATCCAGTCCCCCATTGATACATCGCCTCCAATACCGGGTAGATGCTCTTTCCCAATGAGGTCAGGGAGTATTCGACTTTAGGCGGGACAACCGGGAAAACCTTGCGGTTGACCAAGCCGGCATGTTCCAGCTCACGGAGCTGTTGGGTCAGCATCTTGGGGGTCGCTGTACTGACTTCTTTCTGAAGTTGGGAAAAACGGAGTGTCTTGCCTGCCAATTTCCACAGGATCAATGGCTTGTATTTACCGCCAATCAAGCCAATGGTGGTTTCCACAGGGCAGAATACCGCCCCCTGATCACAACAAGGATGGTTTTCAAGAACGGCTGCCATATCCATTTCCTCCAAGAAACACACTATCTTTTTAGATACTATATATCAAAATAGTGCATTCTTGCAGAAAATATATTGATGGATACAATACCTGTAAAGCATTTTCCCTGTCATTCATACATACAGCCAGACATCCATGAAAAAAGAACAGTTTGACATCACCGGCATGTCGTGCGCCGCCTGTTCAAGCCGGGTGGACAAGGCTGTATCCGCGCTTGATGGCATTGGTGAAGTCAGCGTCAATCTGCTGAAGAACAGCATGACGGTCTCTTTCGATGAACATAAGACGGATATCCCTTCCATTGTCAATGCAGTCACCCAGGCGGGCTATGGGGCTTCTTTGAAATCTTCCCCCCTGCATCAGGCAGAAAAGGGAAACACACCACCGGATGCCATGGCGGATGCGGAAATCAGGCAGACCAAATGCCGGTTGCTTTTTTCGGTTTTGTTCATGGTGCCGCTGCTCTACCTCAGCATGGGGCATATGGCGGGACTCCCCTTGCCTGCCTGTTTTGCTGGACAGCAGAATGTGATGGTCTTCGCCTTCACCCAGTTCCTGCTGACTGTGCCGGTCATTTTCATCAATTTCAGGTATTTTACGAACGGCTTCAAGACATTGGCTGCCCTTTCCCCGAATATGGATGCATTGATTGCCATTGGGTCTGGTGCGGCCTTTGTATCTGGAACCGCTTCGCTCTACCAAATTGCCCATGCGTTGGGGCTGGGGGATATGGCGGCTGCCCAGGAAGCTGCTGCACATATGTACCTGGAATCCGCAGCGATGATCCTGACCTTGATTACCTTGGGGCGCTTCCTTGAAGCGCGGGCAAAAGGCAAGACATCTGAAGCGATTTCCCGGTTGATCGACCTTACGCCCAAGACGGCGGTGAGGCTTGAAAACGGTGTTGAGGCAACCATTCCCATCGAACAGGTCAAGGTCGGTGATATCCTGGTTGTCCGTACGGGAGAGCGTATTCCAGTCGATGGTGTGATGGTGGAAGGCTGGGGTTCGGTTGACACGTCTGCATTGACGGGAGAAAGCATCCCTGTTGAAAAACAGCCGGGAGATACCGTTTCCGGTGCCTGCATCAACCTGTCTGGTCATTTCCAGATGCGTGCAACCCGTGTCGGAGAAGACACTACCCTGGCACAGATTATCCGCCTCGTTGATGAGGCGACTTCTTCCAAAGCACCGGTTTCCCGACTGGCTGACCGGGTCAGTGGCATTTTCGTACCTGTGGTCATTGCCATAGCATTACTGGCTGCAGGTGTCTGGCTGCTGCTGGGATATCCTTTGGCATTTGCCATTTCAACCGGTATTTCTGTCCTGGTCATTTCGTGCCCCTGTTCCTTGGGGCTTGCCACGCCGACTGCCATCATGGTTGGGACAGGCCGCGGTGCCGCCAACGGCATCCTGTTCAAATCCGCCAGTGCAATAGAACTGCTGGGCAGTGCCGATACGGTTGTCTTGGATAAGACAGGTACCATGACCGAGGGGAAACCTGTCCTGACCGATCTCCTTGCCATTGAGGGTTACGACCGGCATTTCCTGTTAAGGCAGGCGGCTTCCCTTGAAAACTGTTCGGAACATCCCATAGGGAAAGCCGTCATAGAAGAAGCCCTGCTGCAAGGCATGGTCTTTGACCCCGTCACCGGTTTCAACCGTCTGCCCGGCGGCGGCATCACCGGCTCCATCAACCACCATCATGTTGCCATCGGCAACCACCGTCTCCTGACCCAGCTTGGTATCGACTGCCCTGTTGGATATCAGCAGATTGCCGCAAACCTGGCCGATGATGGCAAAACAGTCCTTTATATTGCCTGCGATGGTATGTTGGCAGGTATGCTTGCCGTTGCCGACAATATCAAACCGACTACGCCTGATGCCATCCATGCCTTGCAGGACATGGGCATCAAGGTCACCATGTTGACCGGTGACAACCTGAGGACTGCCAAAGCCATTCAACGGAAGACCCATGTCCAGGATATCCAGGCGGAAGTCCTGCCACAGGATAAGGAAAAAACCATCCGTGAACTGATGGAAAAGGGACACCGGACAATCATGGTCGGTGATGGTGTGAATGATGCCCCAGCCCTTGCCCGTGCCGATGTCGGGGTTGCCATCGGTGCTGGAACCGACATCGCCATGGAATCAGCCGATGTTGTGCTGATGAGGAGCCAACTGACAGATGTTGTCACTGCCATCCGTCTGAGCAAGGCTGTCATGCGGACCATCAGGCAGAACCTTTTCTGGGCATTCTTCTACAACATCATCGGCATTCCAATTGCCGCCGGTACGCTTTACCTCTTCAACGGCATGACACTGAGCCCCATGGTGGCGGCTGCCGCCATGAGCTTCAGTTCGGTGTCTGTTGTCCTGAATGCCTTGAGACTCCGTTTTTTCAATCCTGCCGCTTCCTTGCCTTCTGCCCAAAATCAAATCCGGCACAATGCAGGAACAACGCAGACACTATCCATTAAAACCATTGAAAGGAAAAACATGATGCAGAAAAACATCCAGATTGAGGGCATGAACTGCAACCATTGCCGTGCGGCCGTCGAAAAGGCCCTCTCTGCCATTCCAGGCGTCAGCAACGTTGAGGTCAGCCTTGAAAACAGGAATGCCGTCATTGATACAGCGGACTCCGTTTCCAATGAGATACTGACCGCAGCTGTCACCAACGCAGGTTTTGAAGTCAAGGGTATTGCATAAGTTCTGACACCGGAGGGACACCTCGCCTGTCAAAAGCGCGTCAATCCGGTGTCAACCTGGTGTCATTGACACTTGATTGACACCAGATTGACGCTTGAACAGATGCCAGAAAAACACCACGGTTTCCTGTGCCTGTCTTATAAGAAATACAGCCAACCCGCAACCGCCGTTTTCAGACAAGGAACTTTCCAATGGTTTCCACAGGCTTCTCTTTTCCCTCAGATGAGCCGCCTGACCCAGGAATACGAATAGCCCCTTATGGAGAGAAATTTGAGATTCTTTTCTTAACAAATTGTTTTCAAATAAGAAACAAAAAGCCAACCTGACGTTTTAATTGATATGGCTTTTGCAGAAAAGCGAAAAAAAAGGAAGGCTCCTGACTACAGGAGTCTTCCTCAAATAAGAGAATAGATCTGATATTTCAGTCCGATTCAGTGAGAAGCATTTTCCGTGCCATAAATTCATTTTCTGTTTTACTGAAAAGATGATAAGGAAAAATCTGAACTGGCACAGCATTTGCTTCGCATATCAATGATCTTTGCGCCTGCAAAGAGGGGCTGTTTGTTGTTGAATGGCTAAATATAA
>CALGGD010000025.1 GCA_937916185.1 uncultured Oxalobacter sp.
ATATAGATTATGGTCATTATATTCGCCTTCCGGTAGTTTTTATGTAGTTCCATCGCAAAAAAGTGATTTAATTCGTATAAGCATAGCGATATTTTTATTAATTCCGTTTTTTCAATGCAGGATCGCTACATGGAGCTGGGAAATTCCGTACAGTGAAATATTTTTTCAGTTATGCAGAAATTTATTTTTATTATTTCAGGCTGGTATAGTCATCGCGGTATTTTGGGGATTACTTGTAACAGCCGGGCTATAATTCCATATATAATTTTTAATCCGTTGATGGCCGTGCCTCTCACGAGTTTAATAATTGCTATATCGATAAGTGTAGCAATAAAGCATCCCGGAATTGATTCGCTTGGGCGTTGGCTGTTATCGGTATTAGCGTGGCTGCTTCCGTTTTTCAGCGTGCTTTCAGTTGGTTTTATTTTATGTTTGCCGTTTTCTTTCGGTGTCATCAGGTTGCCCTTATGCTTTTCTTTCGGGGTATCGGTGATGCCACGGGCTGCCTGTTCACGTTTCTGTTCTTTTTCCTGAATGCGTTTCAGCTTGGCTTCATGGGATTTGATGCTGTCATAACGGTCTGGCGCATCAGCAATCTCATCCATTTCATTGATGTCACGCTGCAGGTCGCTTTGACGGACTTCATCTGCCCGTTTATAGCGTTTCGCCTCGACTTCAAGCATGGTGATGGCACGCAGGTCGGTACGTTTCCTTGCCTCAGCCTCTTCATAGCACGCATAGACCAAGAATTTGTCGTTGCAGACCAGTTTTTCATTATAAAGGCGTGCATCGATGTTCTTCTTTTCCTGACCGACAATCTCCAGGATTTCATCCGCCTTGGCAACTGAGCCGATGGAACCGGCAGGATAATGGTCCAGGATCTGCTGGACTTCTTCACGGGGCTGTTCTTTCGGCAGCATGGTGTCTTCCAGTACGGTCTTGGATGCACAGCCTGAAAGACAGACCGCCAAGGGCAGGAGCACGACTGCCAGTAACCGGGCTTTGCTACCCGCATAGGCAGATGCCTGTACCATCATCTTTTTCACTGTCCTGACAAATCCTGTTTTGAGTTCTGACAGCCTCACACTCTGCTCCTGCACCATTGATCAAATTTTTCTGTCTGTGGATGAAAGCGTTGATTTTACCGCAATTACCTGTTTTCCTGCCTGACCTGTTATACATTCAATGCCCTGGACTGCACATTCAGCGCAGATTCACGGACTGCTTCGGAAAGGGTCGGGTGGGCATGGCAGATACAGGCGATGTCTTCTGATGAGGCATGGAAAGCCATCGCCATCGCCGCTTCCGCCACCAGTTCAGAGACATTGGGACCAATCATATGAACTCCCAAGACTTCACCGGTTCGGGCATCTGCAATGGTTTTGACAAACCCTTCGGTACTGCCCATCGTCCTTGCCCGTCCATTCGCCATGAACGGGAATTTCCCAACCTTGATATCCCTGCCTGCCGCTTTGAGATCCTTTTCCTTCTGACCGACCCAAGCGATTTCAGGATGGGTGTAAACCACCCAAGGTATCAGGTTGAAATCGACTTTGGCGAATTTCCCGGCTATGCGTTCAGCAACGGCAACGCCTTCTTCTTCCGCCTTATGCGCCAGCATCGGTCCCCTGACGACATCGCCGATTGCCCAGACATTCTTGACATTGGTCTGGCACTGGTCATCAACCTGGATGAATCCCCAGTCATCTGTGACCAGACCGATGGTTTCGATACCCAGACCTTCTGTATTGGGCTCCCTGCCGATGGAGACAAGCACTTTGTCGAAAGCCGCCTGCTGGCTGGT
>CALGGD010000026.1 GCA_937916185.1 uncultured Oxalobacter sp.
ACAGGCGTCCATACTGGATATAGCAGGGAGCGAAATCCACCGTCTCGATGACATTGTGTGCATTGTCGGCGAAGCGGGTGACCAAGACAGGTGTATTCCGGATGTAGTACTGGTCCTTGCTGCGGACTTTCTCAAACAGGACATCGATGAATCCGGCATCATCGGTTTTTTTACTGCAACAGCAGGGAGATGTCAGGACATGGCACAACGGATGGCTGTCAAACACCGGGAAGCACCACCAGACAATCCGTCCATTGCTGTCAATAATGGCACTGGTCCGCGAATTTCCGACCAGGCCTGAATCGTGCAGCTGCATACGCTTTCCTAAAGCTCCAAATAAGGCGGAAAAACATTTTTCCAAGGAAATGATGCTGTTTTTCCCAAAAAGAAAAATACCATGTCACAAATAATTGTAACCGCATGGCTTTCCCTCTGTACACTGTTTGCAGATACCGTCATACTATCATTGTCTGGTCTTGGATTTGATTGAATGGGAGACAATGCGTGAGAGCGTTTCTTTTAGCCTGTTTTCTGGCTTTGCAGATGCCCGTGGCCTTCGCCGAATGGGCAGGTGTGGTTGAAGAGGTGGTTTCAGGCGATACCTTGAAGGTCAATTATGAGGGCGGTCTCTATTATGTCCGGCTTTATGGGGTGGAGGCGCCGAAACTGAGCCAGCCTTATGGGATGATGGCAAAGGAAGCCACCAGCAACCTTGTACTGGGGCGTTCCGTTGATGTCCACCGTGTCTATGCCGATGGCAATGTCGATGTCGCCATTGTCTATGTCCATGACCAGTACAGTGTCCAGGCCTATCTCGCTGGGGCCGGGCTGGCATGGGTTCATAATGCGGCCTGCCAGGAAGATATCTGTGTCAGATGGCAGTCTATGGAAACGCAGGCGCGGGATGCCGAACATGGCTTGTGGGCAAGTGCCAATCCTATCCCGCCCTGGAACTGGAAAGCCTCACAGACAGTGAAGAAAAAACCGGTTGTCCGAAAGAAGAAACCCGTCAGGAAGCCGGTGAGACGGATTGCTGTCCGCAGGGTCCAGGCGGAGAAACCCGTTGAGAATGCGGCACAGCCAGCAACACCAGAAGTGCAGGCACCACCAGTACCGACATTTGTGCCGAAACCTGTCACCACAGCGGTACAGCCTGCATCCTGAAGGTTGGACAGCGGATTGTTCTGGCTGAGGATGTCTGGTACCTGACACTGTATTGCCGTTATATACGGTTATAATCGTCAGCTTCCAAAGAACAGTCAAAAGAAGGTTTCCAAAAGAATGGCATCGGGAAAAATCAAGGCAATATTCTTTGATATTGACGGCACATTGATCAGTTTCAAGACGCATTCGATGCCAGATTCAACACGTCAGGCACTTCAGGCTTTAAGGGATAAAGGTATCCGGCTTTACATTGCGACAGGGCGGTCGCCGGGCATGATGCCGTTCATGGATCAGTACTTCAGGTTTGATGCCTATCTGACCCTGAATGGTCAATACTGTTACGGGTCATCAGGCGTCATCCGGAAACAGACGATTGACGCAGGTGATATCCGCAGGTTGAAAGCATTGATCCGGGAATACCGTTTCCCATGCCTGTTTGTCCATGAGAAGGGGGGAAGCCTCAATATCATCGATGAACGTGTCAGGGAGCTGTACCGTCTTATCAATCACCCCTTGCCGGAACCTGCTGACCTGGATGCGTTCCCGGAAGATGAGGTGCTCCAGTTTGTCACGTTTATGGCGGAAGGGAAGGAAAACCTCATCATTCAGGAACTCCGGCATATCCAGATGACCCGTTTCCTTCCAATCTGCTTTGATGCGATTCCAGAGGGAGGTGGCAAGGATGCCGGCATCCGGGCTGTCTTGGACTACGAGGGTATCCAACCCGAAGAGACCATGGCGTTTGGCGATGGCCATAATGATATCGGCATGCTGACGTTTGCCGGCATCGGTGTGGCGATGGGTTCTGCAGAGCAGGCGGTCAAGGACCAGGCGGATTATGTCACTGCCTCAGTGGATGATGATGGTATTGCAGAAGCCCTTCATCATTTTGGCATCCTGTAAAAGCCCAGCCGTGCCATGTCCGTCTGAAGATTCGTTGGCAAGTCCCTTTTTTGGTGCAAAAAACAATAAAAAGTCACCGTTTACGCTATAATCTCCTGTTTATATGGGCAGGGTTTCCCTGAAATCCTGTATGGCTGACTTGATGGATATTGAAATGAGCGATTCGGTGATGAAAGCAACATTGACGTTTGAAGACGGAACCCCATCCGTTGAACTGCCTGTCTATAAAGGCACCATGGGACCTGACAGCATTGATATGCGTTCCCTTTTCCAGAGTACGGGCAAGCTTTCTTACGATCCTGGCTTCATGGCGACAGCCTCCTGCCGTTCTTCCCTGTCCTATATTGATGGAGACAAGGGGGAACTGCTTTACTGCGGTTATCCAATCGAGGAACTGGCGATGAAATGCGATTTCATGGAAACCAGTTACCTGCTGCTGCATGGCGAGTTGCCGACCCAGGAGCAGTATGACCATTTCACCAAGGATATCGCTGAATACTCGATGGTCCATGAGCAGATGCATTTCTTCTTCAGGGGATTCCGGAGGGATTCGCATCCGATGTCACTGCTGGTCGCGATTGTCGGGGCGCTTTCTTCTTTCTATCATGAGCAGGTTGACCTGAACAATCCAGAAGACCGGAACCAGGTGGCGATCCGCCTGTTGGCGAAGATTCCGACACTGGTTGCCATGTCTTATAAGTACACGGTGGGGCAGCCGTTCGTCTATCCCCGCAAGGATCTGTATTACACTGCCAATTTCATGCGGATGATGTTCTCCACACCGATGGAGGATTACAAGGTCAATGATGTATTGGTCCGAGCGTTGGACCGCATCTTCATCCTGCATGCTGACCATGAGCAGAATGCCTCGACCTCGACAGTCCGTCTGGCGGGTTCTTCCGGTGCGAATCCGTTCGCCTGTATCGCAGCAGGGATTGCGGCACTGTGGGGACCGGCACATGGCGGCGCGAATGAGGCTTCCCTTGCCATGATCAAACGCATCGGTTCGGTTGAGAATGTCGCTCCTTATGTCAAGTCTGTGAAAGAGGGGACTGCTGGCAACCGCCTGATGGGTTTCGGTCATCGTGTCTATAAGAATTACGATCCCCGTGCGACTTTGATGCGTGAAACCTGCCATGAAGTCCTGGAAGAACTGGGATTGAAGGATGATCCGTTGTTCAAGATTGCACTGGAAATTGAAAGGGTGGCACTGGAAGATGATTATTTCGTCAAACGCCGTCTGTATCCGAATGTCGATTTCTATTCCGGCATCGTCCAGTCTGCTTTGGGGATTCCGTCATCCTTCTTCACCGGTATTTTCGCATTGGCAAGAAGTGTAGGCTGGATTTCACAATGGAAGGAAATGTGTTCCGATCCGGACCTGCGTATCGGGCGTCCACGCCAGCTTTATACTGGTGCACCGCGCCGCAGTGTGCCGGATCGCAATATCAAATGAAAGGAAACCTTCGGTTCATGCTCAAAAACCTCTGCCCAGCTCATGGCAGGGGTTTTTTTCTAAAGGAAACAATCGTAATAAAAAGTAATAGTTGTTTGCGCTGTTTTC
>CALGGD010000027.1 GCA_937916185.1 uncultured Oxalobacter sp.
TGGGAAGGGTTCTCGTTCAAAAGACCCCTTAAGTCCGCTTAAGGGGTTTTTTCATGAGGTCACGGGGAAGCCATCCAATGACGTTCATAGGATGATGGAGGCAGGGAAAAATGTTTGAATGGATCAAGTCGATGCTGATAAAACGGAAATCAATTGAGAAAACAGAGTCACAGCGCCGGTCTTCGCCTGGAAAGCGGCGTATCCGGATTGCCCCGGTCACCCTGTCTGAAAGCGGTGGGGTCCGTTATATGCATTTCGGTACGGAATGGATCCAGGGCGCCATGCGCATCCGGAAACCCAACCAGCTCATCCTGTCCTATAGCCATAAGATGGTCGCCTGGATGCTGTTCAACAGGCATCCGCAGCAGATCGCCAATCTGGGACTGGGGTCGGCGTCCCTGACGAAATTCGGTTACCAGACATTTCCGGACAGTGTCACCCATGTTGCGGAAATCAACCCGGAAGTCATCGCTGTCTGCCATAGCATGTTTGCGCTGCCGCCTGACAATGAGCGGCTGCATGTCCATCTGGGCAATGCGTTGGATTTTGTCAAGCAGGCGGAATACACCGGCAGGTTCGATATCATGCACGTTGACCTGTATGATGCGGAATCACGGGGGCCGGTGCTGGATACACCGGAATTCTATGCTGACTGCCACAGATGCCTGAAAGAAGATGGCATCATGGCGGTCAACCTGTTTGGCGAGGTGCCCAGTTACAGCAAGAACATCAAGGCAATCAGGCAGTCTTTCAGGGAAGTTGTGCCGATGTCGCCGATTCCTGAAGGGAATGTCATTGTCCTCGCATTCAAGAAAAAGCCGGTCATTGACTGGGAACATCTGGATGCAGAGGCAACCCGGATTAAAGGGGAAACCAGTCTCCCGACACGGCAATGGATAAAGGATTTCAAGAAAATATGGCGGAAATAAGCGGAGATGAATGCTGTTGGCGTATTTTAGGGAAAGTTGTCCTTCTGCATGACAAAAGGGCAAAGGACATGGGGAAAGCAGCGTAAAGCCGCTTTCCCGTCTGTTTCCAGGGAACGCGGTGAGAGTTAGAAACAGTGTTCCTGTGCCGGGAAAGAGCCATCTTTGACAGCAGCGACATAGGCCTTGATGGCCGCCTCGATCGGGGGCTGCCCTTCCATGAAATTCCGGACAAAACGGGCTTTCCTGCCGGGATAGACATTCAGCATATCGTGCATGACCAGGACCTGGCCGGAACAGT
>CALGGD010000028.1 GCA_937916185.1 uncultured Oxalobacter sp.
GGAATACAAGCCGATATCCGGTGCGGGCGGTGGTCAGGAAAAGACGAAAGAACCGCTGTCGTTGCTGGTGGAAAAAATCAACGAGGCTTTCCAGACGGATTTCACCGAGGTTGACCTGGTGCTGAAGCAGATTCAGAACGATTTTGCGAAACAGACGAAATGGCAGAATTATGCGAACCAGAATGACCCGAAGACTTTCCGGCTGTTGTTCGACAGGGATTTCCCGAAGATGGCGACTGTCAGGTACAACCAGAATGAGGCTTTTTTCCAGAAGCTGTTCCAGACGCCTGCGATGATGGAACAGGTGATGGATGGCATCTGCCGCAGTCTCTACAACCAGCTCAGGAACAATCCGCAGATGGGGCTGGAAATGGAAAACAGGAGTCCAAGATGAAAAAAATCCTCAGTGCGTTACTGTTGTGTGCGGCTGTCAGTTTCCCGGCATACAGCCAGGGTGTCCATTATTTCGGGCAGACAGACCAGGATACGGTCAGTCAGGTGCCGTATGGCAACAATGCAGCAGCTGGGCATTTTGTGAAAGCTGATGATGCCCGCATTTATTATGAGGTCTATGGCAAAGGGGAACCGGTGCTGGTGCTGCATGGCGGCGGGGTCGGTTGCACTTATGAGATGGGACGGTTCATCGATGAACTGTCAAAAGACCATCTGGTCATCGCACCATCAACACGGGGGCATGGAAAATCTGAGATTGGCGTGAAACCGATTACCTATGTGCAGAAAGCGGAAGACATGATGGCGGCGGTCAATCAGGTCACGAAGAAACCGATGGTGATCCTTGGGTTCTCGGATGGTGCCTATACGGCTTATAAGATTGCTGCGATGTATCCGGACCGGGTCAGGAAGATTGTTGCAATCGGGGCAGGGGAGAATGTGCCAGGGCTGCGGAAGATTCCGATGGCTAAGCTGGCGGATTTTGCCGCATTGGATAAACGGTTCATTGATGAGAAGGTTGCGCTGTGTCCTGAACCGGATAAGCTGCAGGATTACCTGGATCGTTATTTCGCGTTCTTCAATCAGGAAACCATCAGCAAGGTACTGTTCAACAGCATCAAATGTCCTGTTCTGCTCATTGCTGGGGAAAAGGATGCCAACGCGCCTCTGGATACGGTCATCAGCGCCTACAAGATGATGCCCAATGTCCAGTTGGCAATCATCGCCAATGCGCCACACCAGGCTTTCATCACGCACTTTGAGGCGGTCTGGGCGAATGTGAAGCCGTTCCTGAAGGATTGATAGGGGAAATGGATAGGATGAGAAAAGGTTTGGTTGCCATTGCTGCCGCACTGGCGGGTATTTCGATGACAGCATGCAATGCAGGGCAATCATCAGCTCCAAAGGCAGGAGCTGCCAATCAGGAAAGGACGGTTCAGAAGATGGCTTCCCATGAAAATACCGATCAGTCAACTGCGTTTGTAGCCAAGGACAGGGCAGTCCGGAAGATGGCTCTTGGCATTGGGGATTTGAATTTCACTTTTGATACGGAAGACAATGGGACGGTCAGGGCATTGGCAGAGAGGTTTCCACTGAAGCTGAAAATGTCTGACCTGAATGGCAACGAGAAGTATGCCTATCTGCCTGAACCATTGCCTGCCAAACCGGAAAGTGTCGGCAGGATAAGGGCAGGGGATGTCATGCTTTTCGGTGACAACTGCTTGGTGGTTTTCTACAAGGATTTCGAGACGTCACTCACCCTGACAAACACGGGGGATATACCTCTGGCGCTGCTCCTCTGAGCCGAACTCATACAGTGTGTCGATACAGCTCTGCAAACTCCAGATATTCTGGAAACCGGCATCGGCAGCAGAAATCATCTCTGAGAGCATGGAGAAGATGACGTTAGGCAGGTTCAAACCGCCGTAGCGACGGGGCATACTCACACCATGCAGGCCAGCCTTGCGTGTGGCGTCAAGGTTCTCATAGGTCTTAGACGCATAAATCATACGTCCGTTCTCGAGGTGCGGACCTTCGAGGTCAACGTCCTCGCTATTCGGCTCGATGATGTTTGCTGTAACATCGCCGGTGATGTCGAGAATCTGCTTGTAGTTCTCGATGGCATCGTTGAAGTCAACGGGTGCGTCCTCATACTTGTCTTTGTCGGCGAAGCCCTTTTCCTTCAGCTCGACAATCCTTTTCATCAGAGGATGATTCAGGTAGAATCCAATCTCTGGGTGGTCACTATAATAGTTTGCCATATTCTTTTTGTTTTTTTGCAAGGACTAAAGGACTGAAGGACTTTTTCTGCAGGAAAGTCGTGTGAGTCCTGTAGTCCGTTGCTATTAATTATTTCGAGTTCTGCTTATAGTACTTCATCAATTTAGGAACCACCTCTTCGACTGTTCCAACGATCACGTAGTCGGCAATGCGGTTGATAGGAGCATCGGGGTCAGA
>CALGGD010000029.1 GCA_937916185.1 uncultured Oxalobacter sp.
CCTCCAGTTCCGCTGGCGTTTTCGCCATGAAAATCCGCACCGGCAGGTCGCCCCACTGCCGGTTTGACAATATCGTACGTGCTCTTTCTTGAGGATCCAGCTTCTCTTTCTGCGTTGTAGACGGCGAAGTCAACCTTCCGTTTTTCCTTTGGGTCATTGACAACTTCCCATGCAATACCATTGGCTTCTATAGTATCAGGAGAACGCTGGAACCGGGCAGTTTCCTGCTGGTTGTCCGTACCCTGTAAATCGTGAAAATTGTCATTTTCAGGGGTTTCCGGCTGTTTGACAGTCATCTGTGGTTCACTACCCGCGTTGTCAATCATTTCAGGCTGATTCTGATTCACAACAGCCTGTTCCTGCATCTGCTGTCCGGCATTTACGGCATTTATGCCATTTACGGCATTTACGATGTTGCCGACCGCCCTTTCAGCATTCTCAGCCCGCTGGGTTGCCTCTGCAACCGCATGTCCTGCACGCTGCACAGTCTCCTGCAACTGCGCCTGATGCCGCTCTTCCTGTGCCTGAGCCTGCCGTTGTGCATCCTGCACCGTCTGCGCAAGCCGGGCACTGAGGTCATCATTCTGCAGCTGGCTGACAGCGTTCTGTTCCGCAAGCCCCATATTCTGCTGCTGCAACACCTGGTTCTGCCGCTGCTGTTCCTGCAGGGTTGCTTCCTGCAAGGCCTGCCTGCGCCGGCTCCTTGCCAACGCATGACCCGAAAGCCCCAGGATTGCGGCAGGCAGCCCCCAAGCGGCAGACTGCCCGCCCGTGTCGATTGCGGTGTCCAGGAGAGCCTTGTCCATATCGACATAATTGCCCGAAGGGTCAAGGATGGCCTGAATGCCCGTCTGCCCCATCGTCGCGATCGATTCCCCGGGCAGTTCACCCAAGGCGACATTGCGCAGTCCCCTGCCTGCACCCAGCAGGGCTTCCCTGCCAGTGCCGTTCAGCAATGCCTCACGGGCAGACCTGAACCCCTGGTTGATGCCGAAAGCCCTTTCCGTCCAGCCCTCAAGCGCACCGCCTGACGCCGCACCCAAAAGGGCGGCACCGGAACCGGTACCCTGTTCCCTGAGGTCACTGTATTCATTGCCAGCCTCCCATGCGCCCATCGCCAGCGGATTGCCGCCGGTCACCAGCGACTGGATGAGCGACTGCGTGATAGACCCTGCATGCTCACCGATCTCCCTGCCGGTCTCCGAGTCATAATTGACATGCGCATTCCGCACATCACCGGCCAGCCGGTTGATGGCATCACTGATGCCGACAAGGTCCTCCCCCGTCTGCGAACCGGCAAGGATAGGGATATTCTCCGCCCCGGCACGGATAAGACCAGAAACCGCCCTGGCAGTGTTGCCCGCAAAATCGCGGGTCGTCTTCTCCGGCCAGCTGACCTCCATGCTGTTGTCAGCCGCCTGCTGTGCGGCAAGGCCAGCCATCCTGTCCTGCCGGGCTTTCTCAACCGCCATCGGACTGCCGCCGCTCAAAGCCGCGATGATCTCATCATTATGGTTGTAACCGGGATCCCAATACCTGTCAGAAGAGGCAATCGAAGGGTCTGCCGCCTCCCGGTAAATACGGTTGAGCCCCCGG
>CALGGD010000030.1 GCA_937916185.1 uncultured Oxalobacter sp.
TCCGCCAGGGATGCCAGGACATCGGTCATTGCGACATGCCTTGCGATATCCTGCAGGTCGGCGATATAGGCGGCAAGTTTCTGCAGCAGGTCTTCATACAGGCTCCGTTCCAAGGACAATGCCCGTTCTTTCGCGGAAAGGACCTTGTCTTCAAAGGCTTTCAGTTCCGGTGTGATGAAGCGCTCGACATTCTTGAGTGTCTGGCGGCGGCGGTAATCGTCCGGCACTTTATCGACCTGACCGTTGGTGACTTCGATATAGAAGCCATGTACCCGGTTGAACTCGACCCGCAGGTTGGCGATGCCGGTACGCTCCCGTTCCCGGATTTCGAGATCCACCAGGAACTGTCCAGCATTTTCTGCCAGCATCCGCAGTTCATCCAGTTCTGCGCTGTACCCTTGTGCAATCACCCCGCCATCACGTATCAGGGCGGCGGGTTCTTCCATCACTGCCTGCTGGAGCAGGGTCAGGCAGGATTCCGGGGCATCCAGGTTCTGCCTGATTTCTGCGAGCAGCCCAGTCTGTGAGGTGGACTGGGACAACGCCATCTGCAGCTGTGGCAGCTGTTCAAGCCCTGACCGCAGGGCTGTCAGGTCACGGGGACGGGCAGACAGCAAGGCGATACGGGAAACGATGCGTTCGATATCCGGGATGCCTGTCAGGATATCCCGCAGTGCATCAATCTCTTCCATCTGCATCAGTTCGGCAACCGCTTCATGACGCTGACGGGCAATTGCCTGCTGGCGGACGGCATGGTGCAGCCAATGCCGCAGCAGTCTTGAACCCATGCCGGTACAGCAATGGTCAAGTTCGGCAAACAGTGTCGGTGACTGCTGATGCATGCCATCCGACCGGATGGGTTCGGTCAGTTCCAGGTTCCGGCGGGTCATCGCGTCCATGGTGATGAAGTCCTGCTCGGATTCTGTCACCAATGTCCGGATATGCTGAAGGCTTTGTGACTGGGTGTTCCGGGCATACTGCAGAACCGCACCCGCAGCACCCAAGGCAGCACTGAAATGCCCTGCTCCAAAGCCATCCAATGAGACGACCTGCAGCTGTCCCAGCAGGGCTTTCCTGCCATTCTTCTCATCGAAATGCCATGCAGGCAGATGCACGACCCGGGCAGACCAGGTGGCGAGCAGTGCCATATCAAAGGTTTCAGCGACCAGGATTTCTGCACCGCCTGTCCGTTCCAGTGCCTGCTGGACCTGTTCTGCGACCTGGTGCATGGGGACAGCGGTTTCCTGAAGCCGCAGGACACCGCTGGACAATGACAGCCAGGCAATACCAAGCACCGCCTGTTTCCGGGTCTGCCTGTATGTGACAGCAACCAATGGACGGTCTTCTTTTTCCGGCAGCAGGTTGGCATCGGTCAGGGTTCCCGGTGTGACGATGCGGACGACTTTGCGTTCCACCGGCCCCCGGCTTTTCGCTGGGTCACCGATCTGCTCGCAGATGTCATAATATATCCCGATGGAAAGGTCATGGTGGTTGACATAGACGAGATCGCGGAATGTCTCGAAAAGGATCT
>CALGGD010000031.1 GCA_937916185.1 uncultured Oxalobacter sp.
GTTTTCCTTGACATCGTCTGTTTCCGCAAACTGGGGCACAACGAACAGGATACACCCGCCATGACCCAGCCATTGATGTACCGGCGGATTGATGCACATCCTGGCGTCCGCAGGCTTTATGCGGAAAAACTCATTGAACAGGGCATCATCCAGAAAGCAGAAGAGGCGGCAATGATTGCCGCTTACCGGGCGAAGATGGATGCTGGTGAACCGGTTGTCAACCCGGTCCTGACCAATGCCAAGACACAGTCTGCATTGCAGTGGCAGTCCATCCTCCTGCATCAGGGAACCGTGGACAGTGATGTGGTGACAGCTGTCCCAGTCAGCGAACTGCAGCGGTTGGCAGAACGCATCACCGATATACCTGACTGGCTGCAGCTCCATCCGCTGGTCGAGCGGGTCATCAGGAACCGGATTGAGATGGGTAAAGGGAACATGCCGGTTGATTGGGGGATGGCGGAGCACCTGGCATATGCCTCGCTGCTGACTGCCGGTTACGCGGTCAGGCTGACTGGAGAAGATTCAGGCAGGGGGACCTTCGTCCACCGCCATGCAGAGCTGCATGACCAGGAACCGGATGAAATCAACAGCCTGGTCTATGTCCCCTTGCAGCATATCGCCCCTGACCAGCCGGATTTCACCGTCATCAACTCAGTCCTGTCTGAGGAAGCTGTCCTGGCGTTTGAATATGGTTATGCGACCACATCGCCGAACACCCTGACCTTATGGGAAGCCCAGTTTGGCGACTTCGCCAATGGTGCCCAGGTGGTCATCGACCAGTTCATCACATCAGGCGAAGCGAAATGGGGGCGGATGTGCGGTCTGGTCATGCTGCTGCCGCATGGTTTTGAAGGGCAGGGACCGGAGCATTCCTCTGCCCGTCTTGAACGCTACCTGCAGCTTTGTGCAGACAACAATGTCCAGATTGTCCAGCCGACGACGGCTGCCCAGATTTTCCATGTCCTCCGGCGCCAGATGCTCAGGATGCAGCGCAGGCCGTTGATTGTCATGACACCGAAATCCCTGCTCCGCAGCAAAGATGCTGCATCTTCCCTGTCTGAACTTGCAGAAGGGCGGTTCATGCCGGTCTTGGGAGAAACAGATGCCAGTATCCAGGACAGCGGTGTCACAAGGATGTTGCTCTGCACAGGGCGGGTCTATTATGACCTGCTGCATAAACGGGAAGAACTGCAGCGGAAGGATATCGCCATTGTCCGGCTGGAAGAACTGTATCCATTCCCGCATGATGACCTCGTGGCAGAACTCCAGAAATACAAGGCGCTGTCGGAAATCATCTGGGTACAGGACGAGCCAAGGAACCAGGGGGCATGGCTGCAGATGGTTAAACCGCTCTATGACTGTATGCAGGCGGGACAGAAACTGTCCTGCTCCAGCCGCCCAGCCTCGTCATCCCCGGCGGTCGGCTATTTCCAGAAACACCTTCAGCAGCAGAAAGACCTTGTTGAGGCGGCCTTTGGTCCGGTGAAACAGTTTGTGATAACCCGCTGAACAAACAGAATCGTGGAGAAACAGATGGCATTATTGGAAGTGAAAGTCCCCCAGCTCTCAGAGTCCGTAACTGAGGCATCCCTGTTGGAATGGCATAAGAAAGCCGGAGAACCTGTCCGCCTGGATGAAAATCTGGTCGATATCGAGACTGACAAAGTGGTGTTGGAACTGCCCTGTCCGGGGAATGGTGTGTTGGCAGAAATCATCAAGGAAAACGGTTCTGTTGTGCATTCTGGCGAAGTGATTGCAACCGTGGATACCTCCGTGGTTGTTGATCCGCCTGAACCTGACCAATCAGCTGTTGCCGCTGATGGCGAAGAACCGGTATCTGTCGAAATCCCGCCAGCCAATGACTATCCGGCAGGGATTGTGATGCCGGCGGCTGAAAAGATGATTGCAGAGAATGACCTTGACCCTTCCCGGCTGAAGGGAACCGGAAAAGGGGGCAGGATAACGGTTGCTGATGTCCAACGTGTCCTTGATGCCCCAGCGGCACAGTCCCCAGTACCATCGCCTGCACCGCAGTCCCTGCAGCCGTCTGGTACGGTTGACCAGCAGACTTTTTATGGTTCTTCCAACAGGATTGAGAACCGGGTTCCGATGACCCGTCTTCGCGCCCGTGTCGCAGAACGCCTGATCCAGTCGCAGCAGTCAACGGCATCCCTGACGACATTCAATGAAGTCAGCATGAAACCCGTGCTGGATCTCCGCAGGAAATTCGGGGAGGCTTTTGAGAAAGAACATGGGGTACGGCTGGGCATCATGTCGTTCTTTGTGAAAGCCGTGGTTGCCGCCCTGAAGCGGTATCCGGTTGTCAATGCCTCCATTGACGGCAATGATATCGTCTATCATGGTTATTTCGATATCGGGATTGCTGTCAGCTCCCCAAGGGGGCTGGTGGTGCCGATCCTGCGTGATGCCGACCTGATGACCATCGCCGAGATCGAGCAGAAGATCCATGAACTGTCCGAGAAGGCGCAGAACAACCTGCTGACCCTTGAGGACCTGACTGGCGGAACCTTCTCCATCTCCAACGGCGGGGTTTTCGGTTCGATGCTCTCAACACCCATCATCAATCCACCGCAGTCTGCCATCCTGGGTATCCATGCAACCAAAGAACGCCCGGTCGTTGAGAATGGCGAGATTGTCATCCGCCCGATGAATTACCTGGCGTTGTCCTATGACCATCGCCTGATAGACGGCAGGGAAGCTGTCTTGGCGTTGCGGACCATCAAAGAAACACTGGAAGACCCGGCGAAACTCTTGCTTGACCTCTGAAAGGATGTGCATGGAACTGGAATATGATGTCGCTGTAATCGGTGCCGGTCCCGGCGGTTATATCGCCGCCATCCGCTGTGCCCAGCTGGGACTGAGGACCGTCTGCATCGATGACTGGCAGATTGATGGCAAGCCGGCACCCGGGGGAACCTGCACCAATGTCGGTTGCATCCCCTCCAAGGCGATGCTTGAGGCGTCAGCCAAGTATGAAGAAACAAAGACGGTCTTCCCGTCATTTGGCATCCAGGTTGGCGATGTCTGTCTGGATATACCGAAGATGCAGTCCCGCCGTGCTGCCATAGTCAGGCAGACGAACGAAGGCATCCTTTGGCTGTTCCGGAAGAACCGGATTACCTTCATTTCTGGCAAAGCCCAGATTGCCGGCAGGGAAGGAACCGGCTACCGCCTGATGGTTGCCTCAGACACACCACAGCAGCTGACGGCTACCCATCTGATTATTGCAACCGGTTCCAAACCCAGGGCTTGGCAGGACCTGCCTTTCGATGAAAATACCGTTCTTTCCAATACCGGTGTATTGGCATTGAATGAAGTGCCCAAGAAACTC
>CALGGD010000032.1 GCA_937916185.1 uncultured Oxalobacter sp.
CCTCAACCTTGGTCAAGGCACTGGAACAGCTTGAAAAAGCCTTGAAAACAAGAAGCCGATAAACACCGCCTTCCTCTCTTTTCATGAAACGCCGGTTGGAACCGTTTCACTGGCGTTTTTCTCTGCCTGCCCATCAGTGGCCGGGGGCGTTTTTTCCTCTTCATCCACCAGCCATCCCATCTCCCTCAAGCGGTTCTCGATAAAAAGGCCAAAGCCATTCCTGAATCGGATCTTCTTATCATGAAGGTTCATGAAAAGCTGCCCCAGTGTCTTGGCGTTGATTTTGAACGGCATCCGTCCTTTCCGGTAATATTTGAAAGCAGCGGTCTTATAAATCGGCATATAGACAGCGGCAGGCATCGGATGCCTGAAATGGTCATACTTTTCAGCAACCGACTGCCAATGAAGAACCTGGTTTCTATCCATATGAAGCAACAGGAAATCTTCGAAATTCATCTCTGAAAAGAGGAAATCAGGGATAGAAGCGGGCTTGTTGAGATAATTGTTCGCCTCACTGTGTGTGTAGATATCCAGATCCACCCAGATAAGGATTTCTTCATCACGCATGAAACGGCGGATGTTCCGGAAGTAACCGGCGACTGCCTTGAAGGCGCCATTTCCGACAACCCGGGGCGCAAAAGTCAGCGGAATCCGGTGTTCCCGAAAGAAGCGGTTCAACTCCTGCAGATAGGCGTTTTCAGATGCCCCTTCACAGACCACGATGATGGCATCAAAAAGCGATGGCAGTCTGCGTCTTTCCATGATATCCCCTCTTGCTCAGATATAAGGGAAAGGAATACCTTCAAACTGCCCGTTCAGGTATTGCCGCCTGAAACCGGCAAGGTTGCCGATTCCTCCAAAATCCGAGAGTCTGACCAATTCCGTCCCATCCTGCAGCGTCTTCCTGATGATACCGACTTCAGACACCCTGAGTAGACCGGCATCCAGGATATCCGTGTTGTGAAGTGTGAAGACAAGCTGTGCATTGTTCTCGTTATAACGCTTTTCCTTGAAAAGACGGATCAGTTCAATCAGAAGCAACGAATGAAGCGAGCGGTCCAGTTCATCCACAATCACGGTGCCACCTGTCTTAAGGACTGCCAGGAAAATCCCTAAAAGACCAGCCACAATCTGGGTTCCACTTGACTCCTCAGTCGTGAAATCGAACTCTACCTCATTGCCATCAACATCCTCATGGAACGAATGGATGCTGTCAGCATTCAAGACGATATTGCCGCCCTCTTTCTCAACGCTGGTAATGCGGTTGTAGAACTCAGCCGGTGCATCGAGATACTGGTGCACATGTTCTTTGTCATGATCCAGCATGACCCGTGTCCGGTCCATCGCCATGCGGCTGATATGGATATCGAGACTCTCCAAAAGCTGCGTGATCTGCTCGAAAGCGCTCTTTAACGGTTCCGGTTCATTGGCTTTGGCCATGACAGATGCCAAAGTGTTGACCCCCCTTGAAAGATGGATACTGTTGTCACTCAACACCACAAACCTGTCGGACAGGTACTGGCAAAGCGCTGTAATCTCGGCATTCAGCCCTTGGTAACGCCTACCGATGACCGAGAGGAAAGAAACAGTCTGGTTTCCCTGCGGGGAGCAGCATTCCACCCTATGGATTTCCAACAGCCGCTCTTCAGGATAAGCGGCAGATGACACCCCATTGAAACCGCGTTTTTCAGGGGTGAGCTGATAGATGGACCGTTCTTCAACAGTCAGGTTTTCAGCGAGGATTTTTTCCCGGTCGTATTCCAATTCATAACGGTAGATTTCCCCACCAATCACAAAAGACGCTGAAAACACGGTGGATTTGTTGCGGGCATTCAATTTGTCCGGATGGAACTGTCCTTGGATACCAGTCAATACACAGTCGGCAAACACCCGCAATGCCATCAGGACATTGGATTTACCGGAAGCGTTTGAACCATACATCGCCAAAGTCGGCACAAGCCTTGTCTTTTTCCGGGGCTCCAAAAGAAAAAGGGTATCAGATTCCTGATACCCTGCCGGTGCGCGTTTTTCATCAAACGAAAGGTCAAGGAAGAGATTCTTGATTGAACGGAAATTACGGACTTTGAATGATGAGAGCATGATGTGCTTTCTCTGTTGGGCGATATATGCAGTATACCGTATATTCCAGAAGATTGAACCTGAAGGATCCGGAGAAGGACTGCCTCCTTCAAAGCCTTTGGGATTGGACTGGGCATCTGCTTTGACACAGGCGGTCAGCGTTATAATCAGTATGTTATCCATTTCTTGAAAACAAGCTCAAAACCCACTCTGAAAGGAAAATCATGAACCCAAAATATGCACCGCTTTTCCAGGGTCTGACATTGAACAACGGGGTGACTGTCAAGAACCGGCTGGCTGTCGCCCCCTTGACCCATTTCGGGTCCAATCCTGATGGCACCATCAGCGAGCAGAGTCCTATCTACGTTGGAATGGATCGTATGGACTGCCGTAAACAGATCAGCAAGGATCTTCAGGAAGCAGGACTGATGGAAAAGATTGAGGATTATGTCAATAAGGTGGGCTATTCGGAGCGCAACCCCGATACCGCCATTGAGCCCCGCCTCTCGCTGCAGTGGTTCCTGAAGATGAAGCATTTTGCCGACATCGCTCTGCCGCCCGTCATTAACGGCGAGCTGAAGTTCTATCCGCCTAAATACGTGAACACTTACCGCAACTGGCTGGAGAATATCCAGG
>CALGGD010000033.1 GCA_937916185.1 uncultured Oxalobacter sp.
AAGCCACGCTATCCAGATAAACAGGGCAATCAGGGTCAATGCCATGATGGAGAACCAGTCAATGGCGTTGATGGCGCCACGCTTCATTGTCGGCAGTCCCAGGGCGGCGAGGACGGACAGAGGGGGAATGAAGGTCAGCAGGCCGGTATCATCCAAAGGACTGCAGAATGCGAGGATTGTAAAAGCAATGGTCAGGAGCAACGGCATGATGATGTGGGCCGATGTTTTCCATTGGCTCCGCCATGCATA
This sequence comes from uncultured Oxalobacter sp., assembly GCA_937916185.1. Taxonomy (GTDB): domain Bacteria; phylum Pseudomonadota; class Gammaproteobacteria; order Burkholderiales; family Burkholderiaceae_D; genus Oxalobacter. Next base: position 250 of record CALGGD010000033.1, read on the forward strand.
GATTGCCCAGCAGGCAAAAGGCCATGCAGGCCAGAAGAACCAGATGCCTTTCTTGAAGAAGTATGAAATGGATTGGACGGTTGGCACGGTGAACTGTTCTGCATTCCATTCAAGCCAGTCCCCAAAAGGCGAACCGCCATAAGGCTGGACAATGCCCAATACCGCCCACCAGACAACCACGATGAAAGTCGAGATGACAACAGCGATGGCAAGGTTCCGGAAATGGCGGCGGCGTGGTGGATGGATAAAGAAGATGCCGGCAATCAGGCAGCAGTAAAGGCCGATTGGAACCACGAAACCGTTTGTCAGCACCAAGAGACCGGATGCAACGCCCAGCATACAGGCATTCTTGACAGAAGGCAGGTTGATATACCGTGTACACCGGTACATCACATAGGCAATCAGGGCGACAAAGAGTGCTTCAACACTGGTCTGGTGGCTGTGGGTCAGCAGGCCAAGGGAACCCAGATAGATCAACAGTGCACAGTCGGCAAGCATCCTGCCATAAGCCGCTGCATCAGGCTGTCCGCCAAAAGCCAACCGCATTGGCTGGGCGTCAGCACGCTGTCCCAGCAGATTGGCGGTTTTCCAGATGGAGACTGCGCCGAGCAGGAAGAAGAGGATGGTCGCAATCCTGGTTGCCATTGGGGCGCCAAGCAGCCAGCCAAAAAGTTTGATGCAGATGGCTCCAATCCAGAAAGTAAGGGGGCCGGCATTGGGAATAGGCAAACCAGATACATTCGGCCAGAACCAGTCATTGGCAGTTCCTTCCGCCATGGTCCACATGACACCGAAACCGATGGCATCGGCATTCTTCCAAGGATCGCGACCAATCAGACCAGGGAGAATATAGAGCAGGGACAACAACAGAATACCCCAGCGAGGCAGGGACATGGCTGCAGCTGCAGACAGGCGTACCGGCTTTTTTGCAGGGAGAATGCTGTTTGGTGTCTCGATCATTGGGAAAACGGGATCAGCGATAACGACAGTTTAATCTGAAAACGGGTGGTTTGAAAAAAAAAAGCAGCCGAAGCTGCTTTTTTATAGAAGAAAATATCAGCTCCCGGAAATCTTGGAACCAACTTTGCCGAATTTCTGGCGGAATTTTTCAACACGGCCAGCCGTATCGACAATCTTGTATTTACCGGTATAGAAAGGATGGGATTCAGCTGAAACTTCAACTTTTACCAGAGGATATTCTTTTCCTTCAAATTCAATGGTTTCACGGGTTGGGATTGTGGAACGGGTGATGAATTTGAAATCACATGAAACGTCGTGGAAAACGACTTCACGGTATTCTGGATGGATGCCTTCTTTCATTATTGCCTCTAATCGTTTGGGTAGCCAGTCAGCACTTCAACGGTTTTCTCCTGCCTCGCAACCTGATTGCCGACAACTTGCCTGGTTAAGTCAAATTTTCAGATAAAAAGTCTATCAAGTGATAGATAACTTTTAAACATATAATTCTCGCATGTTTCCAGCTGTCGGTCAAGATATCAAAAGCAATTGACAATCATCGGTAGAAATCCATCCTGCCTGCTTCCCTGATTTGGTTTCTCAGGCGGTGCCTTTCATCGGCAGACATCCGTTTTGACCGGTAACTGTGGCCACGTTCCTGGTCGTTGAGACCGGTTCTTACCATTGGGGGCTGCTGTTGCCCATATGGCTGGGGTCTGCGGCCTTCCATGTAATGACGGCCATGCCCATCACGCGGTCTGCGTGGTGTCATGGGATCCGCAGAAGCAATACCTGTCACGAAGGTGGCAGAAACGAGGATCAGTTTAAGGAAAAATCTCATATATTCCTGACAAAGACATATAGAGTGTTGCGAAATTACAGGGTAATCCGCATTCATGTGCCTAATATAACGATAAAGTTCTCCAATTACCGTAAAAGTTTGTAACTTTATGTAATCATGCTTCAAGGTGTGGAACAGGTTGGTCTAGCTTGCCTGATATTGTCTTCTTTTTGATTTTGGTGAAAAAATGAGCCCTGCAGAAGCCCAGAAAAAAAACGAACGCCAGCCCAAGGTGCTTGTTGTCGATGATGACGCACGGTTGCGCGATCTCCTGCGCCGTTACCTGTCTGAAAATGGTTATACAGTCACCGTTGCGGAGGATGCCAAGGCCATGAACCGTATCTGGATGCGGGAACGGTTTGACATGCTGGTATTGGATCTGATGTTGCCTGGTGAGGATGGGCTGTCCATCTGCCGTCGGCTGCGGGGAGGTGGGGATCAGACACCGATCATCATGCTGACGGCAAAGGGTGAAGACACTGACAGGATTGTCGGCCTTGAAATGGGGGCGGATGACTACCTGCCCAAACCGTTCAATCCCCGGGAACTTTTGGCGCGTATCGGGGCAGTGCTCAGGCGGAAACGGCCGGATGAAAACCCTGGAGCTCCTTCAGAGGAAAGGCAGCTGTTCCGTTTCGGCGAGTTTGAACTGGACCTCGGTAGCCGGACATTGAAGAAAAACGGCGAGAAAATCGCATTGACCACCGGTGAGTTCGCCGTTCTTAAGGCGTTTGCGCGCAATGCCCGCCAGTCCCTGTCACGTGACAAACTGATGGCATTGGCAAAAGGCAGGGAATACGAAGTGTTTGACCGGAGCCTTGATGTCCAGATTTCAAGGCTGCGCAAGCTGATTGAGCCTGATCCCTCCCATCCACAGTACATCCAGACCGTCTGGGGGGTTGGGTACGTCTTTATTCCTGACAGCGTTTCCAGCGATTGAAAACGGTAGATGGCAATCGATAAATATCCTGCGGACATGGTACCTATGCCAGTTGGAGCTGTTCCCTGGTGGAAGAGCAGCCTCTTCTGGCGGACATTTGTGCTGGTGGGAGTCCTGCTTGCCATCAGCATGGGATTCTGGATTGCCAGTTTCCAGTGGTTGGACCGGGACAACCGTGCCAGGACTGTCTCAGAACAGATTGCTTCTGTGGTGACAATCACCAGGGCGGCGCTTGTCCATTCAGAACCGTCTTCCCGTCAGGAACTGATTTATGAACTGGTCAGTAAAGAGGGGATCCGTATCTATCCCAAGGAACCGTCGGATCAGATCGAGCCCTTGGAGAAAGCCAATGACATGGTGCAGGCCGTTGCACCTTATCTCCAGCAGAAGTTGGGAGAAGGCACGGTTGTTTCCCCGAAAGTCAATGGACGTCTGGGGTTCTGGGTCAGTTTCCGTCTTCAGGAAGATTATGCCGATGATGTTTACTGGCTGCGTCTGGATAACGGCAGGATTGGCGGTATCTCTGTCTGGCGTTGGCTTGGGTGGAGTGGACTGGTGTTGGTGCTGTCACTCATCGGGGCAGGATTCATTTCCATGTTCCTGAACCAGCCGTTGGCAAGGCTCTCACAGGCGGCACGTCTGATGGCGGCAGGCAAATCACCAGAAGCGTTGCCTGAGAACGGCATTACAGAAATCCGGGAAGTCAATCAAAGTTTCAACCAGATGGTTCAAGACCTTGCCCGGGTTGAATCTGACCGGGCGGAAATCCTTGCCGGCATCTCCCATGATTTGAGAACGCCGCTGTCAAGGATGATGCTGGAAATCGAGATGCTGGATATTCCGGAAGAGAGCCGGCAGGGGATGCAGTCTGACCTGTCGCAGATGAATGCGATTGTTGGCCAGTTCCTGGACTATGCCAGGCTGGATGCTGAGAAAGAAGCTGTCACAAAAGTCGATTTGGGATCATTGCTTCTGGAAGTCCTTGATCCATTCAAGGCAAGACCGGATTTCCAGGCACAGATACAGATTGAAGAGAATCTGATGGTTATTGCCGGGGAAATCGAACTGCGGCGGATGGTCAACAATATCCTGACCAATGCAGTCCGCTATGGCAAGACGCCTGGAAAACCGTGGGTCGAGGTAGATGTCAGCTGTGCGGTGTCAGGCGATGAAGTCCTGATGGAAATCGCAGACCATGGTGTCGGGGTCCCTGAAGAAAGTTTTGAACGGATGCTGCGTCCCTTCACACGGATGGACAATGCCCGGGGACAGGCAAACGGTTCCGGTCTTGGACTGGCGATTGTCGCCAGGATTGCCAAGAGCTGCCAAGGCAGGCTCCATCTGAAAAACCGCGAAGGCGGCGGCCTCATTGTCCAGGTTGCTTTTCCCCTTGCGGAAGAAAAAGGGCAAGCCTGAATCATCGGTGTCAGGGCAGTTATTGGGAAAACAGCGTTTTCCCCTGCGGTTTCTCTGTAAAAACCGGCAAGGTATAATAGCCGGACAGGGTCTCAGCCCCCTGTTTTTCTGTTATTTCGATTCGGGATGCCATCATGCTTATTCTGCCGGGTTCCACTGCACTTTCCGCTTTCCGTGCGCAACGTCTCCTCTCCGCCATCCAGGCTATTGATCCTGCGGTGATGGAAGTCAATGGCCGTTATCTCCATTTCATCGATGGCGGTGACAATCTTTCAGGAAACGACCTTGACCGTCTGAAAACGCTGCTGACTTATGGTGAACCCTATACGCAGACGGAGAAAGGGGAGGAATTTATCGTTGTTCCCCGTGCCGGGACGATTTCACCCTGGTCTTCCAAAGCGACAGACATCCTGCACAGCTGTTCACTCGATGACGTAAAGCGTGTGGAAAGAGGGGTTTCCTACCGGATCAGACGCAGCAAAAAGGCACCGGCGGTATCAGATGAAGTCCGTCTCGCCGTGATTGGATTGCTGCATGACAGAATGACCGAGATGGTTCTGTCAAACCGGAAAGATGCGGAAATCCTGTTCCGTGAGCTGGACGCGAAACCCCTTGAATCCGTTGACATCCAGCAGGGAGGCAGGGCAGCGCTGGTCAAGGCGAATACCGACCTGGGGCTTGCCCTGTCAGAAGATGAGATCGATTACCTGTATGATGCTTTCCTGAAAGCCGGACGCAGCCCGACAGATGTTGAGTTGATGATGTTCGCCCAGGCAAACAGTGAACACTGCCGCCATAAGATATTCAATGCAGACTGGACAATCGATGGTCAGCCACAGGACCGTTCCCTGTTCTCGATGATCCGGAACACCCACGAGAAACATCCTGAAAAGACCATTGTCGCCTACAAGGACAATTCCTCCATCATCCAAGGCGGCAGGGTCATGCGGTTTTATCCAGAAACCCAGTCAGGTGACTGCGTTTATCAACCCAATGAGGAAATGGTGCATATCCTGATGAAGGTCGAGACCCATAACCATCCGACAGCCATTTCCCCGTTCCCCGGCGCTGCC
>CALGGD010000034.1 GCA_937916185.1 uncultured Oxalobacter sp.
TTTGTCTCCAAGTCGACAGGGCGTCCATTGGCGAAGATTGCCGCCCGCTGTATGGTTGGCCAGTCCTTGGACAGTCAGGGGATTTTTGGAGAATCGGTACCAACCCATTTCTGTGTGAAGGAAGCCGTCTTCCCATTTGTGAAATTCCCTGGGGTTGATACCATCCTGGGGCCGGAAATGAAATCAACCGGTGAAGTCATGGGTGTTGGCAAGACCTTCGGGGAAGCTTTTGTGAAAGCCCAGATGGCGGCAGGATCGACCCTGCCGCGTTCTGGCAAGGTTTTCCTGTCTGTCAAAGACAGCGATAAACCCCGTGCAGTGAAAGTTGCGAAAGACCTGATCGGCATGGGCTTCACCGTCATGGCAACCAAAGGCACAGCAAAAGTGATCCGTGAGGCGGGGCTTGATGTTGAGTCGGTCAACAAAGTGGCGGAAGGCCGGCCGCATATCGGTGATGTCATCAAGAACCATGAAGTGGTGCTGATCATCAATACCGTTGAGGAAAGGCGTACAGCCATCCAGGACTCGCGGATCATCCGTACTTCGGCATTGGCTGCACGCATCAACACCATTACAACCATTGCCGGTGCTGAGGCGGCTGTCCAAGGCATTGCGAACATGGACAAGATCAATGTCTACGATCTTCAGACACTCCATAAACACCTGCATTGATTGATATTTGATAGTTGAGGCAAGCGGGGCTTGATTGGTGCGGGAGCGCCTCTGAGCCTCGCCGTTTTTTAGAAGAAAGAAAAGAGATGAGTTCGATTCCAGTAACAGTCCGTGGTGCGCAGATGATGCGGGATGAGCTTCAGAGGCTGAAAACCAAAGACCGTTATGAGGTTGTGGCTGCGATTGCTGAAGCGCGTTCGCATGGCGATTTATCTGAAAATGCAGAATACGATGCCGCCAAGGAAAGGCAGGCATTCATTGAAGGGCGTATTGCAGAACTGGAAAGCAAGTTGAGTTCCGCCCAGGTGATCGATCCGACCAAACTGAACACCAACGTCAGGATTGTCTTTGCTGCGACGGTTGAACTGGAAGACTATGAAACAGGCGAGATTGTCCGGTATCAGATTGTCGGCAATGATGAGGCAGACCTGAAAGAATCGAAGATTTCTGTGACCTCGCCATTGGCAAGGGCCTTGATCGGCCATGAGGCAGGTGATGTCATTGAAGTGCAGGCACCTGCCGGTGTCCGGGAGTATGAAATCCTGGATGTCCTGTTTATCTGAAGAAAGGATTTTTCGGCTCAACGGGCAAGGGCTTTTTTCTTGGCACTTGCCTGACGGGTTTTCCGGCGTTTGACCAGACCGCCCTGCGTTACCCGCTCATTGCCCTTGATGGTGATTTTCTTGACCCGGTTCCTGATGGCGC
>CALGGD010000035.1 GCA_937916185.1 uncultured Oxalobacter sp.
CGCAGAGGACAGATACATCTGAATCCTCAGCAAGGTCAGTCAGCAGTTTCCGGTCAATATCCATCAGGTCGAAAGGCCTGTATTCGATATTCAGGTTTCCTGAAACAGCTGTATCTGGCTTTTGCCTGTCGAGCACAATGACCTGGTAGCCTCTATTGACAAGCGGCAGGGATAAAGAGAGGCCGATTCCATTGCTGCCACCAAGAACAATTGCTTTTTTCATGCGTTATCCTCCAGTAAACCAATCAGTTCTTGGTATGTCTTCATCTGGTCAGAGGTGATGTCCCTAAGCATCCCTGGATGACGGGAAGCACATCTTTCCGGCAGTGTCATGAAATCCCCGTAATACCGGTGCAGGTAATCTTCTGTCCGGTTGGGAGCGTTGAATATCAATCCTTCAAAGCTGATTTCTCTCAACGGGAATATGTCTTCGTAGCGGTAAAGGACCCTCTTGAAAGCAAAGCAATGGAATGCCAGATACATATAGGCCTTCTCAGGAACGGCTTTGCCCTGAAGGATTTCTTTGCTGTTTATGGACGGTATCTGGTTCTTGTATTCTTCAGGCAAGACACTCTGCCGGTAACGCAATGGTTTGATGAACGGCAGGGTTCTGAAGAGTTCATCCAGCCGCCTGGTGACCCTTCTGTATTCTTCATTGCCTGGCAATGGCTGACTGTTACCGGAGTCATATGGGAAAACATCTATCTGCGCACGGGTGTTCTTATAAAAGACGCGGATGATTTCCCCTTCGCTGTAGGAGAACCCATCCTTACAAAATTTGCCGATAACTGTTTTCAGCTTTTCATAATCAGCCCTTGGCATGGAAATATCGATGTCATCATCCCAAGGGATAAAACCCTGGTGCCTGACAGCCCCCAGCAATGTCCCGAAATCCAGCCAGTACTGGACTGCCTCTTCTTTGAGGAAGTCAGCAAATTTCTTCAGCATGACCAACGAAGCCTGCTGCTGCATCCTGATGTCGCCAACCGCTTTAGGCAGTCTTTCCGGTGAGATGCTGGCACGGAGCAGATGTTTGATATTCTCAATATCCGTTGAGAGTTTCTTCAGATCTTGGTTTATTTTTATCGATTCTTCTTCTTTTTTTGTTAGTATTTTTTCAAAGTTCTGAATTACTCTTACGTATCCTTCCTCTGATTTAGCTAAGACTTTTTCGAAATTCTGATCTACTTTTACTGAACCTTCTTCAGTTTTTGCGAGAACTTTCTCAAAATTTTTACTTCCTTTAACAGATTCTTCATTAGCTTTAGTTAAGATATCCCTTAAATCTTTTCTAATATTTAAAGCCCATTCCTCTATTAATTCATCTTTTTCATATAGGGAATTGTAAATGATATCTCGATTTTTCTTACTGATATTATTTGTCAGTAAGTCCATCATTATACGTTTCTTCTTATTATTCTTGATAAATGAACAAATCAATGATGAGAAAAACTTATTCATTATTCACTTTCAATCAAAATTCATTACGCCAAAATTTATCACTAGTCAGATGATTCATTTTTTCTTTAAATTGTTTCTTTATTGATGGAAGTTTTAATAAAATTTTTAAATCCCATCGTATTAAATCAACTAATCCATAAAGCAATTGATTTTTTGAATGTCTTGTAACATAGCCAATCCCCTGTTTTTTTAATACATATCCAACATATCTATAGCGGAACACCTGTTTTTTTGAGCAACCTATTCCTTTAGGTTGATAAACAATCCCATTTTTAAAAAAAGTCTTTGGTACGAGCAAGCCATTTAATGTTATTGACCTAAAAAAACGTTGCCATCTTGTTTCTGTTTCATCTTTTTCCTCGATAAATTCAGATGAATTAATTGGAATCATTTTTTCTAAACCTGCTATAGCTCCTATCCTTGAACGTACCTTCTTGGCATCAACATCTTTTTCAAATGTCTCAGGACCGTCTAAGACAGCCTGCAATCCCAGTCGCATAGCCTCAACAGTTGCATATTGATAAGCAAAAAGATGCATCAGATATCGAGAATTGAATTTCCTGATTAAATCCAAAACTCCTTTGTTTTCGTGAATCATGTTAATGACAGATTCCGCCCGGAAATGCAGGTAAGTGGTCATCGGGCTTTCTTTTTCCGCAAAACTGTCAATAAGGGTGGCAACACCATTCATCGTGACAGTCCGGAAAGCATTCTGAAGACCGAAAAGGATGTCATCCCCTCTGACAAAGAATGGGAAGGAATAGTTCCGGACATGATTGACAGCAAAGGCATAAAAGCACCATGCCCCATAATTGACCGCCGGTTCAGTTCCTTCAGCTTCAAGCAGTCCTCTTTGGGCACTCAGACAGACCCCCAATTTGGCTGGATGACAGGCCCCCCCTTCATAGATGCCCCCCTTCTCATAAACACGGTCCGCTCTGTCTTCAAGAATCAACGTCCCACTGACAGCAATACGGTCCTCTGGTTTGGCATAGGAATACAATGCATAGGTCCGGCGGATACTCTCAATCTCGCAGCTGGCATCGTCATCCATGAACAGGCAATGGGTATACCCATGGTCTTTCAAATAGATGAGTCCACGGGTGAACCCACCGGACCCTCCCAGGTTCTTGTTGGGAATGACGATGGCCTTCCCGGATTCTTCCGGTAAGATGTTCTGTGAATTATCGACAACGACCATTGAAATTTTGTCTTGATAGTCGTTGAGCAATTGTTCCGTAACTCTTTTGATAGCAGGAATCAGGAACTGTTTCCGATTGAAATGGGTAACAACCAGCCCTAGCTTGACGTCTTGGCATGGTGCTGTATGGGTATAGAAATATCCATCAGTTATAGTGACTTCTCCATGAGCTTTAACAGATACCCAAAGCATGCCATCTTCCAGATTTTTCCAAGATGGGATTGGCAGGAAAAAACCCTTGTCACTAATTGATATCCGGACTGTATGCAATACCTGCGTACCCATTGGCGGTCTTTTATGCCAAGGTATTGACTTATCTGTAAACCTTACCCAACTTAGCGTCAGCGTCAGGTCACCCAATCCTTTCAGACAAAAACCCAAGTCATGGATCTGCGTGTTCGCTTTCCAAGTCTCAATAAAGAAACCGTTGAAAAACGAATCAAAATGAACTTCTTCTTCTGGATGGATTTTTAAATTCCTCCCATCCATATGGATATTTGATATATACCCACCCCATTGGTCTTCCCTATTCCTGGCATACATCGTTGGAGGGAAAACCAACTGTTTCTGTGGGAATACAAACTGTTGTAACTTGAACATCAGCCCCCCCTTCTCTTCCACATCCAGGCGCTTGCCACAGCCTCGGCGAGGGTCTTTGCCGGTATCCAGCTGAGCGTAGTCTTCGCCTTTCTGTTGTCGGCGATAAGGATTGCTGGGTCACCCGGTCGCCTTGGCTTTTCTTCAACAGGTATCTTCTGTTGGGTGACCTGCTCGCAGACGGCGAAGACTTCCCTGACGGTGCTGCCGTCATTGGTGCCGAGGTTGAAGGCGGTGGTCGGGTTGTTCTGTTCAAGGTATTCAAGTGCCTTGAGGTGTGCCTGTGCCAGGTCTTCGATATGGATGTAGTCACGCACGCAGGTGCCATCCCTTGTCTCATAGTCGGTACCGTAGAGTTGGAAGGCTTTTTTGTTTTGTCCTGTCTGTTTTTTGTCTTTGCTGTTTTCTTTGTCTTCCTGTTTTGCCGCCTTGAGGATGTTCGGTATCAGGTGGGTCTCGGGTTCATGCCATTCACCGATCCTTGCCTTTGAGTCTGCCCCAGCTGCGTTGAAGTACCTGAGCCTGACGCTCTTGATGCCGTATGCCCGGTCATAGTCGTCCATGATGGTCTCGACGATGAGCTTGGATTTGCCATAAGGATTAACGGGCATTTTTGGATGGTCTTCATCGATGGGGGTGTATTTTGGTTCCCCATAGGTGGCGGCGGTGGATGAGAAGACGATCCGGCTGATGCCATGGTTCCGCATGGCATCAAGGAGGTTCAGGGTGCCGCCGATGTTGTTCCTGTAGTATTTCCCTGGGTCCCTGACGCTCTCGGCGACCTGGCTGTAGGCAGCGAAGTGCATGACGGCGGTGATGTCTTTGTATTGTTCAAAGACGGTTTCGATGTCTTCGCTGTTGTTGAGGTCGCCTTGGATGAAGCCTTTGAGTTTGCCTTTGGTTTCCTTGCTGATATTTTTCAAGGTGTCGATGGTTTCGATATGGCCAAGTTCAAGGCTGTCGAAGATGACGATGTCCCGCCCTGCCTCAAGCAGGGCGAGTGCGCAGTGGCTGCCAATGTACCCGGCACCACCGGTGACGAGGACGAGGCCCAGTTCTTTCTGAACCTTGCGGTCTGTGGACTGGACACTCATGCGGTGATCTCCTCCACAAGTGCCATCGCACGTTCTACGGCTTTGTCCATGTCGTAGTATTTGTAATCACCCAACCTGCCGAAGAAGTGCACGGGGACTTGGTTGTTGCTGGCTGATGTTTTTTTTGCTTTTGCCAGTTCCGCATCAGCCTTTGCCTTGTACTGGTTGTACAGGGCCTGGTTGGTGCCGTTGACGATGGGGTAGTAACGTTCGTTCTGTCCCCTGACAAACGGCTCTGGGTATTCATAGGAGACGACGGTCTTGTCACTCTTTGTGCCGAGGAAGTGTTTGTATTCGCCTATCCGGGTGAAGGTGTAGTTGTTCGGATAGTTGATGACGGCTTCGCTCTGGAAGTATTCCCGGTCAAAGGTGATGAAGTCGAAACGTTCACTCCGGTATGGCAGTTCACCATACTGGTAGTTGTAGTATTCGTCTATCGGGCCACTGTAGAGGATGATGTCAGCAGGGATGGCGTCTGATGCCAGTCTGCCGTTTTTGTCTGTTTTGTTGACCAGTCCCTTGATGTCTTCATACCGTGTGTTGATCCTTACCGTGATGTTGGGATGGTCGAGCATCTTCTCAAAGATGGCGGTGTAGCCTTCCAGCGGGATGCCCTGGTAACGGTTCTGGAAGTAGCGGTTGTCTTTGCTGATGTAAACCGGTACACGGCCTGTGACGGCTGGGTCAAGGTCTTCCGGGTTCAGGTCCCACTGTTTCTGGGTGTAGAAGCTGAAGATGTTCCTGTAGATGTAGTCTGCCAGGAACCTTAAGTCTTCATCATCGGTTTCCCTGAGCTTGAGGATGGGCACCTTGACGTTGTAGCCGAAGGTCTCAAGGAGTTTGTCTTCAAGGCGCTGTGCGAGCTTTGACGGGAAGACCTGATGGATGCTGTTGAGGTTGAACGGTATCGGCACGAGCTGCCCATCGATCAGACCACGGACTTTGTGCTGGAACGGGTACCATTTGGTGAAGCGTGAGATGAAGTCCCAGACTTTCCGGTTGTCGGTATGGAAGATATGGGTGCCGTAGTCATGGACGCAGATGCCGTTCCCGTCCCAGTGGTCGTAGCAGTTGCCACCGACATGTCCCCGCTGGTCGATGACGGTGACACGGTGCCCTGCTTCTGCCAGCAGACGCGCTGCAGTGCTGCCGCTGATGCCGGCTCCGATGATGAGGATTGTAGCCATAAATCTTATTTAATTAAAATATTTTTAATAAAATAAATCAGCATATAAAATAATTTAGAAAATAAATATACTATTTCTTATCTGAAACGCGATTTGGCGAAATAACAGTTGAATATGATTCAGGCCCCGTTTTCATCATTGTGACCGTTGTATAAATCGGATCATTAGATTTTTTCAACTTAACCGCCAATTTAACATCAATAGTCTGCACATTTACTTTATCAACTCCTCCAGCAGCATCAATACTAGCCTTACTTGCATTCAATTTTTCTTTAACAGCATTTAAAAATGCTTGTTTATCAGATACATCTTTAGGGATATAAACATTTTTAAGAATAGAATTAAAATTACCTTTAGATACATTATCCAAAACCCAATTCGCATGCTGTTCAGGTCTATTATTATATTTTTTCTGAGGAGATTCCTTTCCACAACCAGTTAAAATCAAAGAAGATAAAAAAAAAGCAACAATAAAAAAATTTTTTTTCATATTAAACCTCACAAGAAACTAAAAATCACTTCAAATTAAAAACTTTTTATAATAAAATTTCAAAAAATTCAATTAACACAGAACCTTATTTACCCATCTACTTTTGCAATAAATATAATTTATAAAGATAATATTGATATTTATTTCTCTCAACCTCCTTTATCAATTGAATTGATTTATAAAATTTGAAACTACCTAATATCTCCTCATGATTTTTCAATCTCCTATCAATCAACACTGCAATTGAGTCATCAAAATCATAATCAAGCAAATAAATATCAGACGGCATTGTCAAATAACTATATTCAAATTCTTTAAGAAATCGGATACTACTGGTAACCGGCCACCATTTCTTTTTCTCTGTTACAGCAATGATTGTTTTCACATGAAATTTATTCTTTAAATTATTTATTACAGATTGTTCCTTAAGGAACATATGCTTCATTTTTGAAGCATCAAGAGACAAAAAAGAACAGAATAGAATTATAGAAAATAAAAATACCCAAAGTAATCCTCTGATTTTTATGAAATTAGAAGCAAAATAATAAAAAGAAGGAACAATTAGAATAAATACCAATGGATAAAGATAATAAATGTAACGAGGCTCTCTAAAAGCCGCAATTTTCGATATAACAAGAAACGAAAATAACAAAACAAAAAAAACAATAAAATACGATATAAACCCAAAACTTAATGAACCACCGAAAATCCTCTTAAAACAAGAAACATTGAAAAAAGATTTTATCCCATTATTTTTAAAAGAATATATAACAGCCAATATAAAAATAGAAATCGCAAAATAAATAAAATATGTGTCTATGTTCAATAATTTTAAAAATTCACCAATTTCAATCAAAAAAGACTTATTCTTTATATTATTAATCGCTTCCGCACCTCTATATCCACCGCCAATAGTATGTTCTATAGAGGCAGGAAAAATACCCACTCCCACAAGGATAGGTAATATTGTTGCCAACGCATAAATTGAAGCTTTTTTTATCCCCGCATGAAAAATCACAAACACTCCAACAAACAATGACAAAAAAAAGCCAAATATCAAAAAATAATATTGCGTCAAAAAGCCCAAAAGATATGTAAAAAATATTCCAAAAAAAACAAAAAAGTCTTTTTTTTCAAAATCTAATTTATTGATGATTTTCTTCATCAATTGTATGTTAAGATATAACGCAATTACCGATAATAAGGTCAATAAAGCATACATCCGGATATAAAGCACTGTTGAAACAGCCCCTAAACTAAATCCATAAAATGCACAGACCCACAGCGATATTTTTTTATCTTCCGAAATAAAATTAACAATTTTTAAAATAAAATATTGAATCCCAATAAAAAAAGGAATATTTAGACCCACCCCCAACCACTTAAAATTATCACTTTTTACTATCGAACAAAGTGTATGAATTAAGATATAATAAAGTGGAGGATGAACATCTTTTGATTGATTATAAAAAACACTATCGTATGAAAATTCAACTCCTTCTTTTACATGCAAGTGATCTGCAAAAAAATTTTTTTCTAACATTACATTAAAATATTTACTTGCATCACCAAGAAATGGGAAATAATAAGAATTTGACAGATTGAATGTCCATATTTCATCAAGAGCCAACCCTCCTTTCTTTGAACCAAAGAAAATAATTACACCAATCTGCACAATAATTATTGATAAAAAGTATATCGAAAACCGATTATCCTTAATTTTTTTCAACATAAATATTATTTAATGAAGATATATCAATAAAAAACCATAACCATAAACTTAAGAAATAGCAATTTTTATTCATAATTTTCGATTAATTTTTTTATAACAAAAACCGAAAATTTATATTTATTTTTTAATTCTTCATTATTTAATTTTGAATCTTTAATTTCAACAGCCAATTTTTTTAGAACAAATTTCAATATATTTCCACAAAACATAATGAGATTATTTTTCTTTCTTTAAAACATAACGAGGTCTATTCTTTGTTTCGATATATACGCGGCCAATATATTCACCGAGAACACCAATACCAATCAACTGAACACCTCCCAAGAACAGGATGGCAGTCATAATTGAAGGATATCCAGCCACAGGGTTTCCGAAGAATAGTTTGCTTATAATCAGCCAAAGGGCATAACAGAATGAAATAGTCGAGATAATCAGCCCGAAATATCCACAGATTTTTAAAGGGGCAGTCGAAAAACTGGTGATGCCTTCTATTGCCAGGTTCCAGAGTTTCCACGCATTGAATTTGGATTGGCCGGCACTTCTTTCTTGACGGACATATTCGACAATTTCTACCTTGTTACCACCTACCCAAGAAAGAAGTCCTTTCATGAAAACATTCTTTTCGGTCAACTGTTTGATGTTTTCAACGACTGGACGGCTCATACACCTGAAGTCACCGACATTCTCTTCAATCTTTGGATTGCTGATGGCGTTATGGATTTTGTAGAACCATTCGGCAGTCTTCCTTTTCATCCAACCATCTGAAGAACGGTCTGACCTCTTTGCCAAGACAACATCTGATCCTTCCTTGTATTTACGGAGCATTTCTGGAATGACTTCGATGGGATCCTGAAGGTCGACATCCATAGGAATGACTGCATCTCCTGTGCTATAATCCAATCCACAGCACAGGGCAGGCTCTTTGCCAAAATTACGGGTGAAGGAAATTGCCTTGACCAAAGCATCTTCCTTCGCCAGCTGATTGATAATCTGCTCAGTCTTGTCCCTGCTCCCATCATTGATGAAACAGATTTCAACCTGGACCGGCTCTCCGACTTTATCTTCCCAAGAAACCTGTTCTTCCCTTACAGTCTTATAGAAGATAGGGATAGCTTCTTCCTCGTTGAATACAGGGACGACTAATGAGACTTTCATATCAATCCCTGTAGACAAAGGTCTTGGAAAGAATGAATCCAACAAGATAACTGAATGCACAGTAGCCAACGAACGTTATCAATGGATGCACTGCGAAGAGGTCACCGACATACCCTGCACCAAGACTTAGCAGGGACATTACTAAGAACATCTTGATGAACATCTTTGCAGTCGGCTTTTTCTGAAAAGTGAACCTCGCATTCATAAAGAAGCTGAAAACAACCGCAGCACAGAAGGCAATGAAATTCGAGATGGTCTGAGAATCAATGACCTGATAGACCCCCATGAAAACGATGAAATGGACACCGGTATTCAATAGACCAATCAGTCCGTACAGGATGAACCCCCAATGTTTACGAATGACATCGGCCACCCATGAGAAAATGCCTGGTTTCATCTGCCCTGCACCGTTTTGTTCATAAGTTTTTCCAAGAGATGGCATCATTTGTCCTATCCCTTCATGTCCCTGAGGACAATGTCTTTGATGTAGTCGTAATACCCGTTTGGCTTGAAGCCTTTGAGGTATTCGAGCAGTCTGTCGGCGCTGATGAAGCCCTGTTCGTAGGCCTGTTCTTCGATGCAGGCAATCTTCCGACCGGTGTTGAGTTCCATGGACTGGACATACATGCCCGCCTGGAGCATCGCATCATGGGTGCCGGTATCCAGCCAGGCAACGCCCCTTTCCAGACGTTCAACCTGTAGGGAGCCTTCTTCCAGGTAGAGACGGTTCAGGTCAGTGACCTCAAGTTCACCGCGGGTAGAAGGTACAAGTTTTGTGGCTTTGTCACAGACGGTGCCGTCATAAAAGTAGAGCCCAGTGACGGCGTAGTTAGATTTGGGTTTTGAAGGTTTTTCCTCAAGGCTGATGGCATTGCCCTTCTCATCGAACTCGACAACACCGAACCGTTCAGGATCCTTGACGGCATAGCCGAAAACGGTGGCACCTTTGCCACGGCGTATCGCACGCTTCATCAGCGCGGGAACGCTTTCGCCATAGAAGAGGTTGTCACCCAAAATCAGGGCGACCGGTTCACCTGCTATCCAGTCTTTCGCAATGAGGAAAGCGTCAGCAATGCCTCGCTGGACAGGCTGGATGAGGTAACTCAGTTTCAGTCCCCATTGAGAACCATCACCCAGAACCTTCTTGAAATTTTCAAGATCGGATTCGCTGGTGATGACCAGGATGTCCCGGATGCCCGCCCGGATCAGGGTGGACAGGGGATAATAGACCATCGGCTTGTCGTAGACCGTCAGCAGGATTTTTGAGATGGGGAGGGATGCCGGATAAAGACGGGTGCCTTTGCCAGCCGCCAGGATGATGCCTTTCATGGAACTGCCCTTTCAGCCGCACTTTCCCCTTCCTGAGGCTGGTGCCTGCTTGTTCCGTTGGCTTTATGGCTGCCATTGCTGCTGTGGTTCTCTGCCTCCCACTGCTTGCGCCAGTAGGTGTATTCGAGGAAGTTCTGCATCCGGTCTTCAAAGCTGAACTGGACCTTGATGCCGAGCACGGTGAGGATTTTCTGGAGGGTGTCCAACCTGGGCAGACGGTCACCGCGCATGAAGCGCCAGAGGGTCACTCTGTCGATGCCGGTCTCTTTGGACAGGTTCATCACGCCATAGGATTCAATCAGGTCAGCAATCAGGGACATGAAGTCCTTTGATTCCGGCTGGGCAAATGCACGGGTAATGGTGCCCTGGATGTCTTTGGATTTCGCCTTATGTACTGTTCGACTGGTTGTTTCTGGATTCATGCTGTTATCCGGAAAGCACGCCTGCTTTCCATTCTGTTTTCAGACAGTCTGCTAATAAGCATTAACAGATTTAAAAAACTTCTCAACCAGTTGATTTAAAAACGTTTTTTACTCTTTTGGCGACTTCAGTTCTTATTGGATATTTATATTGTTCTTCCCGTCATGGAATAATTTTTTCATTTTTGAGATAGACACTTATGGTTGTTGTTTGGTACAGTTTTATAATCTGTTAATGCTTACAGCATCATTTAAGATTCCTCTTCAACCCATCTTGTTTCAGAAATTCCTTTTGGTAACGTTGTTGTTTTTATGTCCGTTTCCTTATGGAAACTTAGTTCCAAGAAAACACCTTGAGTCCTGTCTGTTCTGCTTGTTACTTTTTCTGATTTTTTATGGAACCTGTAATATGTGTCATTCAAACTGTAATCTATCCAACTGGACAAAGGACTTTCTAGCATCACCGCATTTTTCCCAAGCTACATCAAGGATTTACAGCACGGGGCTTCTGTCATTCAAACGGTGGTGCAAGGTCAATGGTGTGTCTATGCCTGTTCAGCAGGACATCCTCCTGTTCCGTGCGTGGTTGCTCGGACAATACCGGATATCCACAGCACAGACCTATCTGGCTACGGTGAAACTTTTCTTCTCTTGGTTAGGCAAACACCATCTGTACCAGGATGTTGCTGCTGGCGTTCAAGGCATCAAGGTGAACCGTACTGTACCGATGAGGGATTATCTTGACACCCGGCATGTCCGTATCCTGCTCAACCAGCTTTCTAAACGGGCAGCAAAGACTGGTTCACTGAAGGATCTGCGGAACTATGCGATGATCCTGCTGACCCTGACCTGTGGCCTGCGGGTCTCTGAAGTGGCAAGGCTGGATGTGGATGACCTGTACTGGTCATCTGGCACTTACTGCCTGTTGGTTCATGGCAAGGGACGTGATGGCAAATCTGACGCAATCAATGTACCGGAAAATGTCGCCATGACGGTCTTCCATTGGCTTGAAATACAATCGTCTTTTTGGAAAAACGGACCGATGTTTGTTTCTTTGACGCACCAATACCGGAGGCCGTCTCTGTTCACGGACTGTAAGCCAGATAGTGAAACAGGCGCTCCGGGAATCGGGATTTGATTCGCCACGGCTGACTGCGCATTCTTTACGGCATTCTGCGGTCACACTGGCTCTGCTGGGCGGCGCTACACTGCAGGAAGCCCAGCAGTTCGCCCGTCACAGCCGACTGGAAACAACCCAGATTTATGCGCATAACCTTGAAATGCTCAAAAACCCCTGTTCAAGGCTGGTTGCAGATATGGCTCTTGGGAAAACGGCATCAATGAAACGACACCATCAAATCAGGTGATATCCCCTCATACTGAAACCCACAGAACCTGACAGTCCTGTGGGTTTCTTGGCAATTCAAGCAGGGCCTCTTCTGCCCTTTATTAGAAGGAGCTCCGGCGTTGCGCTGCTTTTTCGCGGGCCTTTAGATTATTTAGATGAGGGGGGAAAGGCCTTCTCTGATACTAATTCGGACTTCCTTTTGTGTAAAGATAAGCCTTTACTGACCGATAAGGACACCCTGGCAGATATGGCCGGGGAGTTTGCTTCCGCGCCTGACGGTCAAGATAAGTAATTAAAAACAAAATATTATTGCTACCGTTTTGATATACTTTCTTATTTTATTGCCACGCATCAAAATGAAGCCTTAAAGCGCGCTCTGGATAATGGGTTTGATGAATATTTTATAACGGTAAAAACACCGGGGCCGTATGATATACTGTATTTGTTAAATCAGACGGTTTTTGCGGAAAATAAAGAGGCTTTGCGCATAGTTGCGGAAAGGGGCGGGCAATATTTGTACTTGGCTTTACTGAATTTTATACCGCAAGAAGATGAGGCAGTTATTGATTGGCCCGCTGAAATAAAAAAGCGTGAGCATAAATACAGGCACCGCAAAGTCGGTTCAAATGATTTGGTCCATGCTATTTTGCATAACAGCCAATATGACTTGGCCGCCGCTAAAGAGTTTATACCGCAAAAATCACGCCAGGCGGAATATTTTAAGGCATTAAATACTTTAATTGATATAAGAATCCGTTCAAAATAACAGGAAAAAAGCCCCCAAATTTTTGGGGGCTTTTAAACTTTATCTAACTATATTTTACCTTCGTAAGCATCAAGGTAAATTTGCCTGATGTCTTTAAGCAAAGGATACACAGGGTTTGCTGCCGTGCATTGATCATCAAAGGCAAGTTCTACAAGGTCATCAAGTTTGGCCATAAAATCTTTGCGGCTTATGCCAAACTCTTTAATTGATGACGGTAAGCCGATATCTTTTTTAAGTTTAATAATTTCATTATTATATCCATTT